>JAFVRI010000189.1 GCA_017504335.1 Clostridia bacterium | reverse complement strand
GGCCATCCTCGCCATCACGGGTCAGAAAACCGAGAAGGAAAAGTTCGCGGGTGCCGTGGAGACCTACACCATTGAGCCCATGATGCACAACGGTGTGGCACTTCAGGGCGGTACCTCTCACTACTTCGGAGACGGCTTCTGCCGTGCCTTTGACATTACCTACACCGACCGTGACAACAAGGTTTGCTACCCCCATCAGACCTCTTGGGGTGTATCGACCCGTATGATCGGTGCCATCATCATGACCCACGGCGACGACAACGGTCTCATTCTGCCTCCTAAGGTAGCGCCCATTCAGGTGGCGATCATTCCCGTTGCTCAGCACAAGGAGGGTGTTCTTGAGAAGGCAAACGAGCTGAAAAATCTCCTTTCCGAGAAGTTCCGTGTAAAGCTGGATGACAGCGATTACTCCACGGGATGGAAGTTCAGCCAGTATGAAATGAAGGGTGTTCCGCTTCGTCTGGAGATCGGTCCCCGTGACATTGAAAACAACTCTTGCGTGCTGGTCAGCCGCGTGAGCCGCGAAAAGACCTTTGTATCTCTTGACAATATCGTGTAAGAGGTGGAGAAGGCACTGGCGGCTGTTCATGAGGAGCTGTATCAGAGAGCCCTCAAGAACCTTGAGGAAAAGACTCATACCGCAAGAACCCATGAGGAATTCTTGGATATTGCCGAGAACCGTCCCGGATTCATTCGCGCCATGTGGTGCGGCGACTCCGCCTGCGAGGATCAGCTCAAGGAGGAGACGGGAGGCGTGAAGTCCCGCTGCATTCCCTTTGAGGAGGAGCAGATCTCGGACGTTTGCGTTTGCTGCGGTAAGCCTGCTAAGAAGATGGTCGTATTCGGCAGACAGTATTAAGAGAAGCATAAAAACGGCGAAGCGCGCTTCGCCGTTTTTTGGGTAGATCTCAAACGGAAGAAAGGAGGAGAGACCGTGAAGAAGGGAATTCTTGCGTGGGTTCGCAGTGTAGATCCCATTCTGTTTTTTTCCATGGCATTTTTGTCGCTTGTGAGCATTCTGACTATTTTCGGCGGAATGGAAAATTTCGGACGGAGCAAGCTCATCATGCAATGTGCCATGACACTTGCGGGTGTGGTGGTTCTTTTCCTGATCGCCAACGTAGATTATCGCTTCTTTGTGGATCGGCTCTGGATCTTCTTCCTGGTCGCGTCGGTTCTGCTCCTTGCGATCACGCTGGTGTTCGGTAACAGCGGACAGAATATTGAGACCGCCAACAAGAGCTGGTTACGGATTCCCGGCATCGGCATTTCCATTCAGCCCTCGGAGTTTGTGAAGATCACCTTTCTCTGTACCTTCTCCAAGCATATCGATATGGTGAAGGATCGGATCAACCGTCCCGCTACGGTTCTCGCGCTTCTCGGTCATGCCGGCTTGATCGTCGGATTGATCCTTCTGTCGGGCGACCTTGGTGTTGCCTTGGTTTATATGGGCATCATTGCGGTCATGCTGTTTTGCGCGGGGCTTTCGGTTTGGTATTTTCTTGCCGTCGCCCTGGTGCTGGTATTGGCATTTCCTCTTTTGTGGGAGCTGCTTCAGCCCTATCAGAGAGAACGGATTCTGTTTGGCTTCCGTCCGGAGCTGGATCCCGACAATGTGGGTCGACAGGCGCTTTTGAGCCGAGAGACTCTTGCCGGGGGCGGCTTCTTCGGCATCGGACTGTTTGGACGGGGACGGTATGAGACCCTTCCCGCATCGCACACCGACTTCATTTTCTCTACGGTTTGCGAAAAATTCGGATTTGTGGGTGGCTTCCTTGTGGTAGCGGCTTTGGTGATCCTTTCCCTCCGCCTGCTCTGGCTGGGATTCCGTTGCCGTGATATGGTCGGGCGCTTGATCTGCAGCGGCATTGCTGCCGTCATTATCATTCAAACGGCAGAAAATCTTTGGATGTGTCTGGGACTGGTTCCCGTCGTGGGAATCACCTTGCCCTTTATGAGTGCGGGCGGATCCTCGGTTCTGGCGCTGTACGCGCTGATGGGATTGGCGCACAGCGTGTCTGCCAAGGAACGGAAAAAGCATTTTCATTCCATGGGATATCGGACCCGATAAGCATAAGTATTCCATACAGGTATAAAATTCCTCCCGAACGAATAGAATGAATCAGAATTCTATTTCGGATCGGGAGGTTTCTCTATGTTTATCTATTCCTTGCGCGCAAGCACCTTGAAATTCCTCGGTGTCTCTTGCGTGGCTTTGGTGGCTTTGATCACGTTGATCGCATTTGTTCCGACCCTCGGAGCGGACAGTCAAACGGTTTCGGGAGAGCCGAAGATCGAATACACGGGTATCAAGACCGACAGCGACCGTATCGCGTTTCTCGGTCAGTTCGGTTGGCAGGTAAAGCCCCAGGCGGTGGATAGCAGGGAGGTGACCATTCCCTCGGAATTTGACAAGATCTTCACAGGCTATAATGAAATCCAAAAGCGTCAGGGGCTCGACCTCTCAGACTATAAAAAGAAAAAGGTCATGCGCTATACATACGAGGTCACCAATTACGAAGGCGCAGAAGGCGTGG
>JAFVRI010000188.1 GCA_017504335.1 Clostridia bacterium | reverse complement strand
TGGTAGCAAAGGTACTGGGACGTCCGATGCCCATTTCCTCCAGGAATTTGATGAGAGACGCGTCGTTGTAACGGGGAGGCGCCTCGGTAAAGTGCTTGGCAGGATCAATTGACAAAGAGGAAACCTTCTCGCCCTCCTTTACATCGGGCAGACGGATATTCTTCTGCTCGCTGAGCTCGTCGGCATTGCGTCCGGTGTCGTCCTCGCTCTCTTCATAAACTGCCATATATCCCGGGAAATCCACCGTATAGCCGCTGGAGCGGAAAATATAACCCTTCGATTCGAAATCGGCGCTTACCGTAGAAAGGGTAGCCGACTCCATCTGGCTTGCCACAAATCGTTCCCAGATCAGCTTATACAGCTTAAACTGGTCGGGGGTCACATACTTCTTGATCATAGCGGGCTCCAGCGTGACACGGGAGGGACGGATCGCCTCGTGCGCGTCCTGAGCGCCTGCCTTTGCTTTATATACTCTGGGGGCGGCAGAATTGTACTTATCTCCGTACTTGCTTCCGATATACTCTCTTGCCTCAGCCTGTGCGTCAGCGGACACACGGAGAGAGTCGGTACGCATGTAGGTGATCAAACCCTGAACACCACCGTTCTCCGAACCGACATTGACACCCTCGTACAGCTCCTGGGCGATGCGCATGATTCGCTGAGACTGGAAGCCCAGCTTTCTTGCCGCCTCTTGCTGCATGGTAGATGTCGTAAAGGGAGGTGCGGGAAGCTTCTTCTTCTTGGATTTCTTTACGGAATCAACAGAAAACTCGGTGCCATTGACCGCGTTGACCACCTTCATGGCATCCTCTTCACAGCCAAGACGGACCTTTCCTTCACGGTCCCCGTAGAAACGGACCGAAAATTCCTTGCCGTTCTTTGTCTGAAGCAACGCATCTACCGTCCAATATTCCTCCGGAACGAAATTGCGGATCTCCTCCTCCCGCTCCACGATGATACGGGTCGCTACCGACTGCACACGTCCGGCGGACAGTCCGCTTCTTACGTTCTTCCAAAGGAAGGGAGACAGCTTGTAGCCTACAATTCGGTCAAGAATTCTTCTTGCCTGCTGAGAGTTCACCAAATTCATATCAATCTGTCTGGGTGCCTTGATGGCGCTCTTGACAGCCGTTTTCGTAATTTCATTAAAGGTCACGCGCAATGTCTTTTCCACGGGAATGCCCAATGCCTCTGCCAGATGCCAGGAGATCGCCTCTCCCTCACGGTCAGGGTCGGTTGCCAGGAAAATCTTGTTTGCCGCCTTGGCCTCCTTGCGGATCTCACGGATCAGGTCCCCCTTACCGCGAATGTTAATATAGTGCGCGTCAAAATTGTTTTCTATGTCAACGCCGAGGGTGCTTTTGGGCAGGTCCCGAACGTGTCCCTTGGATGCTACTACCTTATAGTTGGAGCCAAGATACCCTTTGATGGTCGATGCCTTGGAGGGAGACTCCACAATTACCAAATTTGCCATGTAAAATCAAATTTCCTTTCTTTTACGTTCCATACGTGCAGATTCAGGTGTTACAAAACTCAATGTGAAAAACCGTTATTTTCTCAAGAACATACCACCGGGCAAGCCTTCGCAAAAGCCCTCCAGCTCCAGCATCGTCATGGCGGTGATCACATCTGCGGTGGAGACTCCGTCTACCGTCAATGTGTCTGCCGAAACAGGCTGACTGATGGGCATCGCTTCCAAAACCTTGCGCCAAACAGGATCCAGCGCATTCCACGCACTGCTCTGAGCGGTACGGGAGATCGGCTCCTCCTTGTCGGAGATGCCTTCCCCGCGGATCGGCTTTTGAACGGATGCCTTTCTCTCCGAGGCTCCCTTGCCGTAACCGCATACACCGTATTCGGTCAGTGCCATGATTTCGGGTAGCATCTGCTTTTTAGAGCGATTCCATTCATTATAGTCGATCTTGTCCATGTAGAGAAAGCTGTAAAAATTCACGATATCATCGGAAGCGGTAACCGCCTCCGCCCCCTGACGGATCAATTCATTGGGTCCGTCGGAATTGCTTTCATCGATCTTGCCGGGGAGAGCAAACACATCTCTTCCCTGCTTTTCTGCCAAGGATGCCGTGATCAAAGCGCCACTTCCCTGCGCGCCCTCCACGATCAAAACACCCTGACACAGTCCGCTGATGATCCGATTCCGTTTGGGAAAATTTCCGCCATACGGAGGCTCGGACAGGGGATATTCGCTGACAACCGCGCCATGCGCGGCAATGGCACGCATCAGCCTTGCGTGTTCCTTGGGATAGACGACCGAGAGACCGCACCCAAGCACCGCCACCGTCGTGCCGCCCGCAGCCAACGCACCGACCGCGGACACTCCGTCCACTCCCAGTGCCATGCCGCTGACAATCACCATTCCGGCGGAGGCAAGCTCATAGGATATTTTATACGCGCTCTGCCGTCCGTATTCGCTGATTTTGCGAGTACCGACCATGCCAACACACAAGCGCTCATCCATGCTTGGAAGCTCACCCATAACATAGAGAAGCACCGGAGGATCCTCCAGTTGTCTGAGTCTCTCCGGATAGCGCGCATCGCCGTAAGGAATCACGTGAATTCCCTTTTTGGCACACTCGTACTTGGTTTTATAAGCGAAATCCAGATTCTTGTCGGCAAGCTTCAGCTTCAATCGCTCGCTTACTCCCTCCAAACCCTCGATCTCTTCCTCCTCCAATCGGTAGAGGTCAAAAGGAGAATCATAACGCTTCACGAGCTTTCCGAATTCCTTGGAGGCAATGCCGATTCGCTCGGAAAGCCAAAGCCAGTACAGAATATCTTCGCTGTTCATGGAACTCAACTCCTTTTTCTTCAATGAGATCGGTTATTTCGCCCGTACCGTTTCCCAGATGCAGATGGCAGCCGCTGCCGCCGCATTCAAGGATTCATTTCCTTCTCGCATGGGAATGATCGCCGCTCCGTCCGTTGCCTCGATCACCGCGGAGGACAGACCGTGTCCCTCGTTTCCAATGACAAAGCAGTCTCCTTTCCGAAGCGAAAAGGAACCGATGGTCTTTGCGTCGGGACAAAGGGCGGCAGCATAAATTTTTCTGCCCTTCTCCCGAAGGGACGAGATCAGGACAGGCAGCTCCGCCGTAGGTACAAGAACCACGGGTAAGCGGAAAATCGCTCCCATGGCACTTCGTACGGTTTTGGCATGATAGAGATCCGCACAGTCCGCGCTCAGAATCAACCGATCGATTCCCAAGGCAGCCGAGGTACGGATGACTGTTCCAAGATTGCCCGGATCTCGAATCGACTCCGCGAACAGCCACGCACTCTCACGGTCACCCGAAAGAAGAGCTACCGCTTCCGAGCAGGACAGCTCCGGATGGAGTGCCTTAGGCATGTCCGCCACGCAAAGAATTCCTTCGGGGGATTTTTCCTCGCTCAGCTTTTCAAACACGGATTCCGAAACAAAGACGATCTGCTCCTCATAAAGAGCTTCTCGCTCCATCGCATACCGAAGCAATGCCGAGATCTCCTCTCCGACAGGCTCACGCACATAGACAGAGTGTATAGACAGCTTACATTCCACCGCTTCTCGGAACAGCTTGATCCCGTCAAAGCGGAACAGTCCCGATTCCCGTCTCTTCTTTTTTTCGGTCAACCCGCACACGAACCGAACCTTTGGATTTTGCCGTGACTGAATGATTTCCTTCATGTGTTCGATCGAACCTCCCCAAATTCGGGGAAATTCCCCTTTACCATAAATAAAACCCGGTAAAAAACCGGGTTTTTTAGCTCTGATTAAAGAGCAGCCTTTGCCTTCTCAGCCAATGCTGCAAATGCATCCTTATCGGAAACAGCCAGCTCAGCGAGCATCTTGCGGTTCAGCTCGATGCCGGCAAGCTTCAAGCCGTGCATAAAGGTGGAATAGTTCATTCCGTTTACCTTTGCCTGAGCAGAGATACGAGCGATCCACAGTCTGCGGAAATCTCTCTTCTTCATCTTTCTGCCGGCAAACGCATAGTTACCGCTCTTGAGTACAGCTTGCTTAGCCATCTTAAAGTGCTTGGACTTTGCGCCCCAGTAACCCTTTGCAGCCTTCAAAACTTTATTTCTTCTCTTGCGCGTCATCATTGCGCCCTTAATTCTTGCCATTTTCTCTTACCTCCTATTTCCTTTTCCGATTACTTCTGGATCAGCGTTCTGATGTTTGCGGTCATGGACTCGCTGAGAATTGCGCTGGAGCGCAGATGTCTCTTTCTCTTTGCGGTCTTCAGACCCGTGTTATGTCTGTGATGGCAGTGACCCATCTTTACCTTACCGGATGCGGTAACAGAAAATCTCTTAGCCGATGCCTTGTGTGTCTTGACTTTTCCCATTTTTATAATCTCCTTTATATTTTTTCAAAGATTGCTTGCAGAACTCATCTGCATCTATCACATACGCTTGTGCGTGAGTGTGCGTGATTACTTGGTCTTGACAGGAGAGACCACCATGCTCATGATTCGTCCATCCAGCACAGGAGCCTTATCCACGGTTCCCACAGTGCTGCACGCCTCTTCAAACTTCCGCATGATCTCCTGACCGATGGAAACGTGGCTCATTTCACGTCCCTTGAATCGCATCACCACTCTGACCTTGTTTCCGCTCTCCAAAAACTTTACGGCATGGCGAGCCTTGGTCTCAAAGTCATGGGTATCGATTCGGCAGGAAAGCTGAATCTCCTTCAGCTCAACGACCTGCTGCTTCTTCTTTGCTTCCTTTTCCTTCTTGTCTCGCTCAAAACGGTACTTACCGTAGTCCATGATACGGCATACGGGCGGCTGTGCCTGCGGAGCCATCAAAACCAGATCGTAGCCCTGATCGTAAGCGATCTTCAAGGCAGCCTCGGGGGACATGATACCGATGGGATCACCCTCCACACCGACCACGCGAACCTCCTTCGCCTTGATTTCCTCATTGATCAACAAATCCTTCGTGCTAATAGGAAATACCTCCTCTGCTTGTAAAAGCAAAAAAAATAAGTGCGAAGAGACATTCTCCGCACGATAAGATCCCCGATTTTCTCGGGAAGTTCATCAATATCGACCGATGCTCGCCCTTGCGGCACGGTGAGAACGGAGAGCGTTCTGCTTCATTTACCCACGTATTATACCACATCTTCATCCCCCTGTCAATAGCTTTTTCAAAATTTTTCGGATTTTTTTGCTCTACGACAGGACCTGCGACATTTGAGAACTTCTATTGTGAAAAGATACAATTTTTTCGGATTTTTGGGTGTTTTTTTCTAAACTGTATCGTTTTCAACGAAAAATTCGACAAAAAATCGTCTATTTTGGATATTTACAAATCCCCGTTTTGCGGTATAATACCAATGCTGTCGGCGGCACCAACACCACAGCGTCACGCACAACGGTCAGATCGTCCTTGCGGAGTATCAAGCTTATGATATCAACGCGCAAGCATACACACTGTTGTGCCTTTTTTATCCATAGAGAACGGAGCTCGGCGCCAATCGGTGCCGAGCTCCGTCATTTTTTCGCTTTATCGGGAAGAAATCCCCCTTTTTTTGTGAAGCCCTTGTAAACAATTGAAGAAATTAAAAAATTATTTCAAAAAAACGTAGAAATTTTCCGCCTAATATGTTATAATGTATAATTGTATTGATATACCCTATGGATCCCCTTTGGAAAGGAATAAAAAATTATGCCAAAATACATAGAAAAAATCGAAAAGCTTACCCTTCCCGTGCTTGCGCTGCGGGGAGCGGTCGCCTTCCCCGGTGTCTCGCTCAATTTTGAGGTGACCGAGGAGATCAATGTTCGCGCCGCGGAATCGGCATTTGAGACCGACACGCCCGTTTTGATCTGCACTGTCAAGGATCCCACCTCGCAGACCCTTTCCCCCGATCTTCTCTTTTCAGTGGGAACGGTTTGCCATATCAAGCAGTCGGTTAAGACCCCCGAGGGCGGCATGCGCCTGATCGTAGAAGGCTTCTCCCGTGCCACCGCAACCAAATTCTCCCTATTTGCGGACTATGTCAGTGCGGATATGATCTGCAAGACGCTTACCATGACCGACGAGGACACCGTTCGCTCAGAGGCATTTTGCCGCGCGATCCTGACCGAGACCGAGGGACTGGTATCCCTTCTTCCCTCCTTTAGCGACGACATTCTGATGACGGCACGCTCTATTAAGAACCCTGCGCTTCTCGCGGATTTTGTTGCCGCCAATATTCTTGTGAAATATCAGGACAAGCAATCCATTCTGGAATGCTTCGATCCCGCCAAGCGTATCGAAACACTGATCACTCTGCTCCGTGAGGAAACAGCGCTTCTGGAGTGTGAGATGGACATCCATAAGCGTGTTCGTTCCAATCTGAATCGTAGCCAAAAGGAATACTATCTGCGTGAGCAGATTCATGTGATTCAGGAGGAGCTGGGCGAATCCAATGAGATCGATGAATACTACGATAAAATCATGAAAACCGAAATGCCCGATGAGGTTCGCGAAAAGCTCCTCAAGGAAAATGACCGCATGTCCAAGACCCCCTTTGGCTCCTCGGAAGCAACCGTAACCCGTACCTATCTGGACACCTGCCTGGAAATCCCGTGGGCGGCACAGACCAAGGACCGTGTAGACATCAAGTCCGCGAAGAAGATTCTGGACGATGACCACGACGGCCTTGAAAAGGTCAAGGATCGTATTCTGGAGTATCTTGCCGTCAAGCAGCTCAATCCCTCGATTGGCAATCAGATCCTCTGTTTGGTCGGCCCTCCCGGTGTGGGAAAGACCTCCATCGGTGCGTCCATTGCCCGTGCCATGAAACGGAAATACGTGCGTGTTTCCCTTGGCGGTGTACGGGACGAGGCAGACATTCGCGGTCACAGGAAAACCTACATCGGCGCCATGCCCGGACGAATCATCACCGCCCTCATTCAAGCCAAGGTACGCAATCCCCTCATCCTTCTGGATGAGATCGACAAGGTGACCCGAGATGCCCACGGCGATCCCGCCTCGGCGCTTCTTGAAGTGCTGGACGGTGAGCAGAACAAGAGCTTCCGCGATCATTTTGTGGAGCTTCCCTTTGATCTGTCCGACTGTCTCTTTATTGCTACGGCAAACACCCTGGACACCGTTCCCCGTCCGCTTTTGGACCGTATGGAGGTCATCGAGCTTTCTACCTATACGAAGAATGAAAAGCTGTCCATTGCCAAGCATCATCTGATCCCCAAGCAGCTCAAGCGCCACGGTCTGAACCGTCGCCGTCTGAGCATCACCGACGGAGCGCTCTCCGAGGTGGTGGACTTTTACACCCGTGAGGCAGGTGTGCGTAACCTGGAGCGTGCCATTGCCGATCTTGCCCGCAAGGCGGCAAAACGCTTTGTGGAAAATCCCGAATTGAAATCCTTGAAAATCACCGAACAAAATCTTGCGGATTTTCTCGGCGCAAAAAAGCGTTCCCCCGAGCATATCTCCGATCGGGACGAGGTCGGTGTGGTGAACGGACTCGCCTATACGCAAGTGGGCGGAGATCTTTTGCGTGTAGAGGTTGCCGTGCTGGACGGAAGCGGTAAGATCGAGCTGACCGGATCCCTCGGTGATGTCATGAAGGAATCGGCAAAAATTGCAGTCAGCTTTGTTCGATCCGTTGCCAAGGATTTCGGCATTGATAGTGACTTTTACAAAACCAAGGATCTCCACATTCATTTTCCCGAGGGAGCCATCCCGAAGGACGGTCCCTCTGCGGGTGTTACCATGGTTACCGCCTTGGTCAGCGCCCTCTCTAACCGCCCCGTTCGCCGTGACATTGCCATGACGGGTGAGGTTTCCCTGCGCGGGAATGTCCTGCCCATCGGAGGTTTGAAGGAAAAGACCATGGCGGCATTTTCGGCGGGTGTCACCAAGGTGCTGATCCCCGAGGAAAACATGAAAAACCTGGAGGACATTGATCCCGTTGTACGGGAGAGTCTGATTTTCATCCCCTGCCGCAAGGTGACCGAGGTACTGAAGCATGCGCTTCTTTCCGTGCCCTCCGAGCCGATCCAAAAAAAGCAGGCAGAGGAAGAGCTCCTGCCCGAGATCATTCCCACGCGGAATGATGCTCCTGTTATTTCCCTTACAAGATAACCGATCTGAAAAGGAGATCCCTATGTCTCTGAATACACAAAACGTCAATTTGAAGATCAGCGCGGGACTTCCTAAGCAGTTTCCTGCCGATCCCTGTCCCCAGGTCGCCTTTTCGGGACGCTCCAATGTGGGAAAAAGCTCCCTGATCAATACGCTGCTCGGTCGAAAGAGTCTGGCACGAGTCAGCTCGGCTCCCGGAAAGACCATTACCATCAACTTTTACGATGTGGATAAAAAGCTCTACCTTGTGGATCTTCCCGGCTACGGCTTTGCCAAGCGGAATCCAGAGGATAAGAAAAAATGGTCTGCCCTGACCGACGGATATTTTACATCCAACAAAAACATCGACCGTGTATGTCTGATTCTTCAGCTCATCGACAGCCGTGTGGGTCCCACTGCGGACGACGAAATGATGCTGAATTTTCTCCGCTCGGCAGAGCTTCCCTATGTGGTTGTTGCCACCAAGGTCGACAAGCTGAACGCAACCGAGCGCAAAAAGAATCTGGAAGCACTTCGCACGCACCCTTTGATTGAGGGTGTTCCCGTCATCCCCTTCTCCTCCTTAAAGGGAGAAGGAAAGGAGGATGTGTGGCGGGAAATCTACCGAAGCACAGGACTTTGAGCATGACCAGACTGATTTTAGTTCGTCACGGACAAAGCGAGGCAAATGCAAAAAGCATCGGTGCGGGGCAGATGAATTACCCGCTGACCGAGCTTGGGCACAGACAGGCAGCGCTGACCGCGGAATACCTCTTGAAGCACGAAAAGATCGATGCCATCTACTCCAGCGATCTTTGCCGCGCGTATGACACCGCCCTCCCCTTAGCGGACAAATTAGGGCTTTCCATCCAAACAGACACCGACTTGCGGGAAATCAACTCCGGTCTCTTCGCAGGGTTACCCTTTGCGGAGCGAAACGAGCGCTTTTCCGAGGAGGTCGCAAGGCTGAAAGCGGATTTTTCTCACATGCGATATCCAGGGGGAGAGTACATCCCCGAGGTCTATGACCGCGTGGTTGGCTGTATATGCCGAATCGCACAAGGACATGACGGACAGTGTGTGCTGTTCGCTACCCACGCGGGAGCGGTTCGTATGTTTGAAGCGTTTGCCGAGGGCTTTTCCCGAGAGGAAGCCGGCAATGCTTCCTCGGGAGAGAATGCATCCATCCATATTTACGAATGGAACGGCACTCGCGCATCTGTCCTCGTTCACAATTTTACCGACCATCTGAAGGATGCCGAATCCTCCGCCGAGGAGTCGGCAAGAGTATAAAGGAGTCTCTTCATGACCAAACTGATTCTCGTTCGCCACGGACAAAGTCTGGCAAATGCTCAGCATATTTTCGCAGGTCATTCGGATTTTGATTTAAGTGAGCTGGGACATACCCAGGCAAGACTTGTGGCAGATTATCTTTCCGCCCACGAATCCATCGATGCGATCTACGCATCCGATTTGCTCCGTGCTTACCATACCGCCACCCCTACGGCAGAACGGCTGGGACTTTCAGTCATCAAGGATACATGCCTCCGTGAGATCTATGCGGGTCAATGGGACGGCTTGCCCGTTCGGGAGCTGGAGGAACGGTTTCCCGAGGATTTTCACCTGTGGAAAACCGACTATTCCCATGTGCGCCCCACGGGCGGTGAATCGATTCCCGAGGTCTATCGCCGTATTGTCCCCCACATCTGTGCGCTTGCCCGAAAACATGACGGCAAATGCCTTCTGCTTGCCACCCACGCCACCGTGGTACGCTCCTTTGATGCCTTTGCCCACGGTCTCGGTGCGGAGGAAACAGGCAAGGTCAATTTCGCCTCCAACGCATCCATCAATATTTTCACCTACGACAACGGCGCCGTCACATCCGTCTGCTCGGACTTCACCGAGCATCTCGGAGAGCTGACCTCGGGAGTTCCCCGCGCCCTTCAAGCATAAAGAAAAGGAATCAAGCTATGATCGTACATTCTCATTTTGATATCAACGACCGTGACCACCTGACCATTGGCGGTGCGGATGCGGTCGATCTGGCAAATACGTACGGAACTCCCGCCTATATTTTGGACGAGAACGTGATCCGTGAAAATTGCCGTATTTATAAAAAAGCCGCTGCCGAATCGTTCGGCGCCGACGCATTGCCCCTTTACGCGTCCAAGGCGCTCTGCTTTACCGCCATTTACCGAATTGCCGCAGAAGAGGGTCTTGGCGTGGATTGCGTTTCGGGCGGTGAGCTCTATACCGCCAAGAAGGCAGGCTTCCCTGCTGAGCGCATTTATTTCCACGGCAATAACAAAACCGACCTTGACATTGCCGACGCCATGGATATGGGCGTGGGAACCTTTGTGGTAGATAATTTTGACGAGCTTTCGGCTCTGTCCGCCGAGGCGGTACGTCGCGGCATCACCCAAAGGATCCTGCTCCGCATTACCCCCGGTATTGATCCCCACACTCACCGCGCCATTATGACGGGCAACGTGGATTCCAAATTCGGTTCCGCCATCGTCACGGGTCAGGCCATGGAGATCGTCAAAGCTGCCATCGCTGCCGAGGGCATCGATCTTGCGGGTCTGCATTGCCACATCGGCTCTCAGATCTTTGACATTGAGCCCTTCTCGGATGCCGCCGATATTATGGTTCGCTTCATTGCCGACATTCGCCGCGCGTGCAATTACGAGATCCGTGAATTTAATCTCGGAGGCGGTCTCGGTGTCCGCTACACCGAATATGACCGAGAGATCGACTATGCCGCCGCCATCCGCGACATTGCCGCCGTGGTGACGGGATATTGCAAGGAACACAACATTCCCATGCCCCGCGTGATCTTAGAGCCCGGTCGCTCCTTGGTTGCCGCCGCAGGCGCTACCCTTTATACGGTAGGATCGGTCAAGGAGATCCCCGGCTTTCGCAAATACGTATCGGTGGATGGCGGAATGCCCGACAACCCCCGTTATGCCCTCTATCAATCCCGCTATACCGCCCTCATCGCCAACCGAGCATCCGCGCCGAGAACCGAAAAGGTGACCATTGCGGGCCGCTGCTGTGAATCGGGCGATCTGATCGGAGAGGATATGGAGCTGTCCTCCGCCAAGCGCGGCGACATTCTCGCAGTGCTGGTCACGGGTGCCTATAACTATTCCATGGCATCCAACTACAACCGTCTCCCCCGTCCTCCCGTGATCATGGTCAAGGACGGAGAAGCTCGGATTGCCGTCCGTCGGGAATCCTATGAGGATCTGACCCGAAACGACCTCATGTAATCCACTCTCCGAGAAACTACAGATACGGAGTTTATTATGATACTGAACGCACTTTTCGGTGGAGACTTCCGAACCTTTTTCATCAGTCTCCTCCTGACCCTCCCCATTGTTTTTCTCTCCCTTTCGGTTCATGAAACCGCCCACGGCTACGTGGCATATAAGCTGGGAGATCCCACCGCAAGGAGTCTGGGAAGGCTGACCTTGAATCCCCTCAAGCACTTGGATCCCATCGGATTCCTCTGCATGCTTCTGTTCGGCTTCGGTTGGGCAAAGCCCGTTCCCATCAACACCCGATACTTCAAAAAGCCCAAACGGGATATGGCGATCAGCGCCATGGCGGGTCCTATTTCCAACATTCTCTTGGCGGTGCTGTTTGCCCTTCTTTTGAAGCTGGAGTTTTCCTCGCTTCAATGGATCACCATCGATACCGAAACCAAATTCTACATTTTTTATTGGCTCGAGATCTTTCTGGAGCTTGCCATTCAAATGAATATCACGCTGGCAGTCTTCAATCTGCTGCCGATCCCTCCCTTGGATGGTTCCAGACTCTTCTTGACCTTTTTGCCCTCGCACCTTTACTTCAAGTTCATGCGCTACGAGCGGGTGATCTCCATCATCCTCATGCTGGCGCTCTTCGTGGGACTTTTGGATCCCGCTATCGATTTTGTCAGCGGTATTTTTCTGGATCTGATCTGGAAGCTGATCCTGCTTTGACCGCAATTATCCTTTAATTTTTGGGGGAACTATGGAAGCCGTAACCTACCGATTGGATCAATTTGAGGGTCCCTTGGACCTTCTTCTGACCCTGATACAAAAGAATAAGGTGAGCATTACCGACATACCCATCGCCCTGATCTGCGACCAGTATCTGGAGACCATTACCGAGGCGCAGAAGATGGATATGGACGTGGCTTCGGAGTTTCTTGTGATGGCAAGCGAGCTGATGCTCATCAAGAGCAAAATGCTTCTGCCCCGTCCCGAGGACGAGGAGGACGATCCCCGTGCGGGGCTTGCCGATGCCCTGTTGCACTTCCAGCAGGCAAAGGAGGCCGCCGCAAAGCTGGCTCCTATGTATGCGTATTACAGCGGACGAATGGTCAAGGATACCGATGAAATTTCCATCGATAAGACCTACGTTCACGATCAGGAGGTCACCTCGCTTCTGACGGCAGTCCGTCGGATCATCGCTTACAACAACGCGCTGGAGCGGGCGGCGACCACCACCTTCACCCCCATGATCAGCAAGCCCATTATTCCCGTAGAGATCAAGATCGTCTCAATCCTCAAAACCGTGGAGCAACGAGGCATTGCCACTTTGGAGGATCTGATCATCGACGAGGTCTCTCTGCCCGATCTGATCGCCTCCTTCCTCGGTGTACTGGAGCTGGTCAAAATCCGCAAGCTACTGATTGCCGATGAGATTCGTGAGGACAATGCCCTTCTGAACGCGTCCACCCGATTCATTCTGAACACCGACGCATCCACCGTGGAGGATAGTGAATATCTGCTTTCCGAGGACGAAACCACCTCCTCGGACGAGACGTAAAGGAGCCGAACATGGAAGAACAGATCAATCAACTGAAAAATATCGAGGGTGCCATCGAGGCAATTCTTTATGCCGCAGGCTACCCCGTCAAATACGCGAAGATCGCCGAGGTTCTCGGCTTGGATATACGCAACACCAAAAAGATCATTCAGCATATGAGTGAGGAATTCAACGGTGAAAAATCCAAGCGGGGTGTTTATCTTTTGACCTTCGACGAGACCTGCCAGTTCTGCACCAAGGAGCAGTACGCGCCCTATATTCGTGAGGCGCTGGGCATCCGTCGCGGCGGAAACCTGTCCGCCTCCTCCATGGAGGTTCTGGCGGTCATCGCCTACAACCAACCTGTTACCCGTTCCTTTGTGGATCAGGTTCGCGGTGTCGATAGCTCCTATGCCTTTAACTCCCTGATCGACAAGGGACTCATCGAGGCATGCGGACGTTTGGATGCACCCGGTCGCCCCATGCTCTACATCACCACCGAAAAGTTCTTGCGGGTATTCGGTCTTAGCTCGCTCTCCGAGCTTCCCGCTACCGAAACCGTTGTTCCTCCCAAGGAA
Organism: Clostridia bacterium; assembly: GCA_017504335.1. Taxonomy (GTDB): domain Bacteria; phylum Bacillota; class Clostridia; order Oscillospirales; family CAG-272; genus HGM12713. Next base: position 354 of record JAFVRI010000188.1, on the reverse strand, counting down.
GAGCCTCCCATGATCGTGGAGGACGACCTGACCGATGAGGAAGGCGGTGAGAGCGCCCCCGAGGAGTCGGACGCTGAATAAAATTCCGCACTTTACCGATACTAATTTTTAGAAATCTTACGGAGAAAGGAGAACTACATGCCGGCACTTCTCATCATTGGGATCATCCTTGCCATTCTATTGTTTCTTCTTTTCCTCCGCGCAACCGTCACCGTGATCTACGGTGAGGAGCTTTCCCTCTCGGTCAAAGTTCTTTGCTTCCGCATCAGGATCCTTCCAAAGAAGGAAAAGAAAGGGCCTCATTCCATGAGCGCACGCAAAGCGGCAAAGATCCGCAAGAAGCGAGCAAAAAAG
>JAFVRI010000187.1 GCA_017504335.1 Clostridia bacterium | reverse complement strand
TGTTTTTTCTCTAAGGTAGAAATCCGTCGGACGGCTGCTGCGCCACCGACGGATTTCTTTTTGTATCTATAACGGGACGTCCTCGACGTCCCGCAAAAAAGAAAACCATCGGTGGCGTGCGACAGCAACGCAGTCCGATGGTTTTCTACATTAGAGAAAGAACAATGCCGTTTTATAAAAATAATCACGAGGAGAATGCACAAAGGTCAAAAATTATTTGTATGAAAAGTTTTGCGGAGCTTTTTCAAAAGCGACCGCGTCCCCGCATCCCCCGCGTCCTCGCGTCCTCGCGTCCCATCACACCGTCAGATATTCTTCCGCGAAATGAGCGGCGACGGCGCCATCGGAGGCGGCGGTAACGATCTGACGGAGGGATTTTTCTCGGATATCGCCTGCGGCGAACACACCGGGAAGATTTGTTTTGGTGGATTCATCGGCGACGATGTAGCCAAAGGGATCCAGCTCAACCTGCCCTGCTACGATCTCAGTGGCGGGAGAGCGACCGATGCTGATAAAGAGTCCATCCAAGGAAAGGGTGGTTTCTTCCCCGTTCTTCAGGTTTTCAACGCGAACACCTTCGAGTTTTCTGTCAAACAAAAGCTCCCGCACAGCACTGTCCCAAAGGATCTCCACATTCTCCGCCTTCATGAGGGGATCGTGATAGATCCTTGTGGCACGGAGCGTGTCACGTCGGTGGATCACGTATACCTTTTTGCAGAGCTTGGACAGAAGCAGGGCATCCGAAGCGGCGGAATTTCCTCCACCCACCACCGCGACCGTCTTGCCGCGGTAGAGCATACCGTCACAGGCGGCACAATAGCCCACGCCTCTGCCGATCAATTCCTGCTCATGCTCCACCCCAAGATGGCGATGGACCGCACCCATAGCGAGGATTACCGCCCGCGCAAGGACGGTACCGCTATCGGTCTGAATCGACTTGGGCGATTCGGTCAGAGTCATGGAAAGCACCTCGGTCTGCCGTGTCTCGGCACCAAAGCGCTCCGCTCCCCGTTTCATTTGATCACCCAAGGAAAACCCATCGATCCCATCGGGAACGCCGGGGTAATTTTCGATCATGGGGGTCTCGGTCATCTGACCGCCTGCGGAGAATTTCTCCAACACCAGCGTGGAAAGACCCGCTCTTGCGGCATAGAGGGCGGCAGTATAACCCGCCGGCCCTCCCCCCACGATTACAATATCATAGATTGATTCCATGGCTCTGCCTCAATCTTACGCAAGCATCGCAAGGATCTGCGCCTTGGGCTTGGCTCCCATGGAATTTGCCACAACCTCTCCGTTTTTCAGAACGAAGAGCGTCGGAATACTCATGACGTCAAATTTTGCAGCCAATGCGGGCTCCTCGTCCACGTTGACCTTGCAGATCTTGTATTCCTCATGCTCACGGGCGATCTCCTCCAGAATGGGGGCGATCATACGGCAGGGTCCGCACCAGTCGGCATAAAAATCCAACAGCACGGTCTTGTCGCTCTTCAGAACCTCTTCTTCAAAATTCGCTTGTGTAACGTAAACGATCGACATGGCGATTCCTCCTTGTTTGTTTTGGAATTACTCAGCGGCGAACTGATCCTTGTCCACACCGCACAGAGGGCAGACGAAATCTGCGGGAACATCCTCCCACTTGGTACCTGCCGCAATGCCGTTTTCGGGATCGCCCACTACCTCGTCATACTCGTATCCACATACCTGACATACGTACTTCATGATAAAATCTCCTTTTTTATTTTTATTATTGTTTTTTTTATAAAAATTATTCTGCCAAAAGCTCGCAGGCAAGCTCGGTGATCTCTTGGCGGTTGGCATCGGTCAGACCCGAGCGAATGGTCACGGTATGCTCCGCGAAGGTAAGCTCCCTGCTTCCCTCCAGCATGCCGCGCATCTTCTTTGCCGCCACAGGTGCCCATGTTCCGTTTTCGATCAGGGCGATCTTCTTCTTTTGGAATCCACGCTCGGTCAGCTCATGAAGAAAATCCCGCATGAAGGGGAAAATGTCGCCGTTGTAGGTGGTGGTTGCCAATACGACCGTACCGTAGCGGAAGGCATCCTCTACCGCCTCCGCGCGGTCGCATCTGGCAAGATCGTTCACCGCGACCTTCTTGCAGCCCAGACGAACCAGCTCATCACGGAGCAGCTCTACCGCCTTCCCCGTGTTGCCGTATACCGAGGTATAAGCGATCACGATGCCTTCGGATTCCACGCCGTAGCTCGACCAGATGTTGTAGAGATTCAGATAATATCCGAGATTTTCCGACAGCACGGGGCCGTGGAGCGGGCAGATCATCCGAATATCCAGCGCCGCCGCACGGGCAAGCAGCTTCTGCACCTGCGCACCGTATTTGCCCACGATGCCGAAGTAGTAGCGTCTTGCCTCGCAAGCCCAATCCTCTTCGACATCCAAGGCACCGAATTTACCGAATCCGTCTGCCGAGAACAGCACCTTATCGGCAGAATCGTATGTAACCATAACCTCAGGCCAATGCACCATGGGAGCGGCAACGAAGGTCAGGGTGTGAGTACCCAAGCAGAGGGTGTCTCCGTCCTTGATGGCAAGACGGCGGCTCGAAAAATCCTCGCCGAAGAACTGCTTCATCATGGGGAAGGATTTGTCGCTCGATACCACCACTGCCTCGGGATAGGTGTTCATCAAGCGAACGATGTTGGAGGAATGGTCGGGCTCCATGTGCTGAACGATCAGATAGTCGGGGGTACGTCCACCGAGGACTCCCTCCAAATTCTTCAGCCACTCCTCACCGAAGCGGGCATCCACCGTATCAAGAACGGCGATCTTTTCGTCCACAATCACATAGGAATTATATGCCATTCCGTTGGGCACGATGTATTGACCCTCAAACAGATCAATGGCGTGATCGTTGACACCAATGTAATGTATATCCTTGGTAATCATTCTATTGTTTCCTTTCTGTTGCATTTTCACCATTATACCACATTATTTGAGGAATATCAAGTGAAAATATTTGTCTTTTACCGCTTTTTACGGAAAAATGTATGCAACAGAATATAACCCGCAAGGAAAAGGATGACCGCACCGACAAGCACCGCGTACTTGACCCACAGGGGCACGGGCGTGTCAAAGAAAAGGATCTCACAGTCCACGGTTTTGCGGATCATATCGACTGCCTCCGCGGGAAGTCCCTCCTTCTCCATTTCCGAAAATACACCGCCAAGAGCATGGACGCGCATCAGCGAGGTGGCATAGGTTCCCGGTAAGAAGGACAGCGCCTTCTGCAATCCCTCGGGAAACTGGGAAATGGGCATGTACGCACCACAAATGAAGCCGTAGACCGAGCTGATGATGGAGCCCACCGCCGAGATCTGTCCTTGAGTGGACAGGAAGAAATTGATAAAGCTGGACAGTGCCGTACCGAACATCACAAGCAGAAATACATCCAACAAAAGGAAGAATACATCTGCCACACTCAGATACCAACCGATCACGGCAACATACAGAAGACAGATCGCCGTGGCGGCAAAGCAGATCAGCAGGGTGGACGCAAGGGTGGTGGCATAGTAACTGACGGCAAGCACGTTGGGCTTGACGGGAGAGACCGTTAGATCACGGATGGTTCCGTTGGCACGGTCCTGCACCATCAGCATGTTGGAGCAAAAGGCAACGGTCACACCCGAAACCGCCAGAATCGACGAAATGAGCTGACCGCCCACGTAGCCGTCCACCAACCGTTCGGAAAGCGTTATCCCTATGGGCAGAGTCGACAGCAGGCTGTCCTTGTACACGTTTCCGAGGAAGGTTGCGTACAGCACAAGAAGGATCATGGGGGTGATCAGCGAGGTAAAAAAAAGTCCCTTATCCTTGAAAAACAGCTTGATATTTCGTTTGGTCAATACCTTGAACAGATTCATTTTTCTTCCCCTCCTGTCAGCTTTCTTCCCGTCACCGCCAAAAAGACGTCATCCATCTTGCCCTTGACGATCTCATAGTCTCGGAACAGCTCGGGGTTCTTCAAAATGAATTGGGTGGCTGTCTGTGTATCGGGAACCGATAGACGGAAGCCGTCCCGAATTTCCTCGTAGGGCATTCCGAGAGCTGCCACCTGCCCTTCCTCCACCCCGTAAAGGGAGATATAATCTCTTGTATATTCGTTTTTGAGGGTCAGAGGAGATCCCTTGGCGGCGATCTGTCCGCCGTCGAGAATGATCACGTAATCCGCTTCTGCCGCCTCTTCCATGTAGTGGGTGGTCAGAAATACGGTCATGCCCTCTTTTTTCCGAAGGTCATCCACCACCTGCCAGAGCAACCGTCTGGTCTGGGGATCCAAACCCGTGGTGGGCTCATCCAGGATCAGAAGGCTCGGACGATGAATGAGAGCGCGGGCAATATCAATGCGCCGTCTCTGTCCGCCCGACAGTTTGCCGACCGTCCGCCCCATGAGATCTTCAAAGTCAAGAAGCTCTGAAAGCTCCTTGATTCTCTTTTCCAGTTCCTTTCCAAAAATGCCGTAAAGCGAGCCTCTGCTCTGCAGATTATCCCGCACGGTCAGGGCACGGTCCAAAAGAGAATTCTGAAAGACAACACCGATCCTTCCCTTCACCTTCTCGCCTTCCCGATCCACGTCAAAGCCGTCGATCCGTACCTCTCCTTTGTCCTTTGCCAACTGTCCGCAAAGAATGTGAATGGTGGTGGATTTTCCCGCTCCGTTTTCTCCGAGGAAGGCAAACAGCTCCCCGCGACGAACCGAAAAGGACAGGTCTTTTACCGCCCGAATTTCTCCGAAGGATTTGGAAAGTCCCTCGATCTCTATGATGTTGTTCATACCGTCTCTCCTTTCATCAATGCTAAAAATACTTCGCTGAGCATACGGCTCACGTCCTCGTCGGTAAAGGCACACTGCCCTTGGGCATAGAGTGTCGCCAAGCCGTGAGCGTACACCGACAGGTGGTTATAGATCCTTTTTGCCCGTTCGTTATCGGTCTTGTACATTGCGGTCACCGCGCCTCGGACCTCTGCTTCCTGCTCGTACCCTTCTGGCAGATAGTGGCTGGGGCTGCGCCCTTCCTCATCGGCTCTCATAAAGAGCATCCGAAACAGCATGGGTTCTTCCTTTGCAAAGCGGATGTACTGCAATCCGCATCCCTTAAAGGGCGGATCCATCGCCATGCCCGCTTCGGCATATCGACGATAGCACGATTTTGCCCGTTCCACGACGGCACCTCTTACCTCGTCGATGTTCGCAAAGGCGGTAAAGATGGGAGCGGTGGACGTTCCCAGCTCGGCAGCCAGATTGCGGGCACTCAGGCTTTCTTCTCCCTTTTCTCTCACCATTTGGTAGGCGACCTCAGTCATGGCGTCTTTGGTATATTTCACCTTAGGCGGCATCGTATCCCTCCGTTTCATAACGTATGTTATATTACATCTGTTATTATACCATGTTTCCTCTTTCTTGTCAAGAAAATTTTTTTCGAATCATAGGTCTATTGATTTCTTCCGTTCTCCCACACAAAAAAGGAGCAGAACCTTTGTTCTGCCCCTTTGGGTGATATTCAGATCATTTCTTGTCGAAGTCGATCTTGAGCTGCTCGCTCTGGGTCTTCTTGTGCTTCTCCATCAGGTTGTGGATTCTCTTGACGGGATTCAGCAGCTCGCTGATGGTCTCGTCATGGTTCAGAGTGTCGATGATGTAGGACACGTACTTGCACATGTTGACCTCTACGTACCAATCTCTGGTGTACAGTTCGGGACGGCGATAAACCAGGTTGGTGGTGAAGATCTTATCGAATACGCCGTCTGCGTGTGCCTTATCGAACTTTGCAAGTCCGTCGGTAAACAGACCGAAGGTGGTGAAGGCGAAGATTCTCTTGGCACCCTTATCCTTCAGCTGAAGGGCTACGTCGATGAGAGACTCACCGGAGGAAATCATATCGTCAACAATGATGGCATCCTTGCCCGTCAGATCCTGACCCAGATACTCGTGTGCCTCGATGGGGTTTCTACCGTTGACAATGATGGAGTAGTTGCGGCGCTTGTAGAACATACCGATGTCCACACCCAGCACCGAGGAGAAGTACATGCAACGGTTCATAGCGCCCTCGTCGGGAGAAATGATCATCATGGACTCCTTGTCCAGATGCACGTCGGGCACGTGCTTCACCAGTGCCTTGATCATCTGGTAGGTGGGCTTGACATCGTCAAAACCGGACAGAGGAATTGCGTTCTGTACACGGGGGTCGTGGGCGTCAAAGGTGATGATGTTGGAAACACCCATGGATACAAGCTCCTGGAGCATATAGGCGCAGTCCAAGGACTCACGGCTGGAGCGCTTGTGCTGTCTACCCTCGTACAGCATGGGCATAATGACGGTAATTCTCTTTGCCTTGCCCGCGATCGCGCCGATGATGCGCTTCAGATCCGCATAGTGATCATCGGGGCTCATGGGAACCTCCTGACCGTACATCTTGTAGGTCACACCGTAGTTAAACGTATCACAGATGATATACACATCGTGACCGCGCATAGACTCATGGAGAAGCGCCTTCGCCTCACCCGTACCAAATCGGGGACAATCCGCCTTCACGATAAACGAATCCTCGCCTCCGTGACGACGCCATTCCTTCAGATAATAGTCCACCTGTGCGGCAAACTCCTCACAACCGCGCATACCAATGACGCTCAACTCACCGTTCTGTGTTTCCTTCATAAAAACCTCCGACTTTCTTAGACATTTTTACTTGATGGTCGATCGGAACGGCAATACCGTCCGCATATCCTTGGCTCTATTATACCATAGATTTTTCGCTGTGGCAAGCCGTTTTGCAAAAAAATCCGTCTTTTTTGTCGAAAAGGAAGATTGCACAAATCAAGAAAGGAAAAGTACCCGTTTCTTGATTGATTATCTATCTTATTTCAGCTCTACCACGGTGACACCGCCGTCGCCCTCACCGAACTGACCCAATCGGAAGGATGCCACACGGCGATCGGTCTTGAGGTATTTCCAGAGTGCCGCCTTCAAGGCGCCTGTTCCCTTTCCGTGCACCAGCCGAACGGTATGAAAGCCAGCCAGCTGCGCTTCATCAAAATATTTGTCCACGTGATTCCATGCCTCGTCTCCCGTCATCCCCCGCAGATGGATCTCATCCTTGAAGTCACGGGATACCGACAGACGGTATCCGCTTGCCGCCGATCGTTTGCCGCCCACACTGACCGTGCTTTCTTCCTCCTCCAGAAGCTGAAGATCGGACAGGGCGACCTTGGTCTTGATGATGCCCGCCTGCACGGTGACCTTGCCCGAACGGTCGGGATCCTCTGTGAGGATCGCCTTGCGGTCCAAGGACACGATCAGCACCTCATCACCCTTGCGAAGCTTTCGGGGCAGCACGTATCCCTTTTCGGTCTTTTTGATCCGCACGGGATCGTAGGTGTCGCTGTGATTGCGCAGATGCTCCCGAATGTCTCTGCGAGCTCTTGCCAGCTCCTCGGAAAGACGCTCGGACTCCTTCTCCTTGCGAAGCTTATCCATCTGTTCCATAATATACTCGGAGGATGCCTTGGCACTTTCTACCATATTCTGCGCCTTGGCTCTTGCCCTCTCCAGCTCCTTTTCGGCATCCGCCAAACGTCGAGCAATTTCACGTTCTCCTTCGGCGCGTGTGCGCTCGTATTCGGCGCGCATCCGCTCCGCCTCCTCACGGTTGCGGTCGGCCTGCAAGCGACTTGCCTCCAGCTCTCCCAGCACCTCGTCCAGCCGTTGGTTTTCCTGACTGATGGCGGCCTTCGCCCGTTCGATGATCCGTGTGGGCAGCCCCAGCTTTTCGGAAATGGCAAAGGCATTGGACTTTCCGGGGGTACCGATGATCAGACGGTACGTCGGACGAAGGGTCTCTACGTCAAACTCGCAGGATGCGTTGCACACGCCCTCGGTTTCCAAAGCGTAGGTTTTCAGCTCGGTATAGTGAGTGGTAGCGGCACAAAGCGCCCCTGCCTGTCGCATATCCTCAATGACGGCAACGGCAAGTCCCGCTCCCTCCACGGGGTCGGTTCCCGCCCCAAGCTCATCAAAGAGCGCCAGTGTTCGATCGTTTCGCTCGGCAACCACCGAGACGATGTTGACCATGTGGGAGGAGAAGGTGGAGAGAGATTGCTCGATGCTCTGCTCGTCTCCCAGATCCACCAGGATCTTCTCAAACACACAAAGAGAGCTTCCCTCCTCCGCGGGCAGATGCAGACCCGACTGCGCCATGGCGGCAAACAGTCCGAGAGTCTTTAAGGTAACCGTTTTACCGCCCGTATTGGGTCCGGTAATAATGAGGGTGTCGTACTCTCCGCCCAAGGTGACGGTGATGGGCACCACGGTATTTTTATCAATGAGAGGGTGTCTTGCCCGTATGAGACGGCAGACCCGCTCCTCGGTCATTTGGGGCTCTACCCCTTGCATCCGTGCCGACAGCTCTCCGCATCCAAAGAAGAAGGCAAGCTCGGTCACGTTGCGGTAATTCAGGGAAAGGTTGGGAGCAATCGCCGCTACCTCCCCCGAAAGCTCCGACAGGATCCGCTCGATCTCGTGGGCTTCCTTGGATTCCAGCATGCGAAGCTCGTTGTTGGCTTCCACCACCGCCATGGGTTCTACGAAAACCGTAGCACCCGAAGAAGAGGTGTCATGGATCAGACCCTTCACGTCGCCTCGGCATTCCGCCTTGACGGGAATGACGTAGCGTCCGTTTCGTTGGGTCACGATGTTTTCTTGCAGATACTTGGAATACCCTCCGCTGATGTAGCGAGAGAGGGTCTCCTTGATCCGTCCGTTGGCGGCGCGGATCTTACGGCGCAGGTCGGCAAGGGTGGAGCTTGCCTCATCCGAGATCAGCTCCTCCGAGAGAATGGAGCGGGCAATTCTGTCCTCTAAGTATCGATTGGGCAGAAGTCGCTCAAAGATCTCGTCCAGGGAGGTAGAAAAGGTACGGTTGGAGCGGCTGTATTCCAAAAGAGCGCGGGCGGAGCGCAAAAGCGCTGCCACGTCCATCAGCTCCCTTGGAGTCAGCGTCGCGCCCTTCAGCGCGCGCTCGCAGGAATCTCCCACGTCGGTCACCGTGCCGAAGGGAGGCAGTCCCTTGGCATCCGACAGCCGTCTGGCATCGGTGGTTCTCGTCTGCCGTCTTCTGATGATCTCCATATGCTCGGCAGGAGCCAGCGACCGTGCCAGCGCTGCCGCACCCGATGTGGGACAGGCATCTGCCAGCATGGCTCGGATCTTATCAAATTCCAGAGTGGTTAATGTTTTTTCGGTAATATTCATGTTTTAATTGATTCCTTGATCGAATTTCTTCACGCTTCGGTAAAAATCCAGCGTCGGAAAGCTCCGCTCCAGATGATTGAGCAGATAGACCTCTGCCGCCCGCTCAAGCCGAGCCATGCTCTCGCTGTCATTGACGCGGAAGGAGAGCGCGCGGGCAATGGGGGCGGACAAAACATAGCGCATGGTAGCAAGCGCATTGGCATCCATGGGAAGAAGAATGCTTCTTGCCCGATATTCATCCTCCTCAAAAGAGGGATCCACCCCACGGTGTCCCCGCAGACATTCGCCGCAAAGGATCCGACCGTTCATTACATCCAGCCAAACGTCCTCGGAGGCGACGCATCCGCATTCGGCGCAGGCATTCAGATCGGGAGAAAAACCCGAGACCGATGCCGCAAACAGCTCAAACACCGCCTTGATCTGCTGTCTTGGCTTTTTATTCTCCCGAATACAATAGAGGCAGTTGAGCAGCATCCGCAGAATATCGGGCGCGGGCACGCCCTCGCCCGTAATCTCCAGGGTGATCTCGGAAAGGTATGCCGCCAAGGACGCACCCTCCAGATCATCGGAGATCCTGAAAAAATTCTCGTTGACCGAGCCTGCCGATCCAAACCGAAGCTCGTTTTTCTCGTAGTATTCCAGATTGACGTAGTTGTACATCTGACAAACCGACAAAAGCTTGGAGCGAGAGGATCTTGCCCCCTTGGCAATGACGGTAATCCTTCCCTCCTCCGCGCTCAGCAGCGTCAGCAGCTTATCGCTCTCCCCCGAGGGACGTTCCCTCAGAATGAGACCGTCTATGGCTTTCTTCATAGAGAATCAATCCTCGTCGCGATATCCGAAATTGCTGACGGTTCTGGCGCTTTCCCGCCAGTTTTCCTTGACCTTGACCCAAAGGTTCAGATAGACCTTCACCCCGAGCATCTTCTCCAGCTCCTCACGGGCATAGGTACCGATGAGCTTCAGGGACGCTCCGTTTTTGCCCACAAGGATTCCCTTATGGGATGCCTTCTCGCAGAAGATCTCCGCACGGATGCGGAGGAGAGTTCCCTCGTCCTTAAATTCCTCGATGACCACCGCCGTGCCGTGGGGTACCTCCTTGTTGAGGGTGCGAAGGATCTTCTCGCGGATGATCTCGGCGGCGATCTGTCGCTCGGGCTGATCGGTGATCATATCCTCGGGGAAGAACCAAGGGGATTCCTCCAAGAATTTTGCGCACTCATCCAAAAGCTCGGGCACATTCTTGCCGCTTCGGGCGCTGATCGGCACGAAAGCGGAAAAGTCGTGCTTTTCGGCATAGAGACTGATGGTCCTTGCCAGCTCCTCACGGTTCACCTGATCGATCTTATTCAAAGCCAGCACCGAAGGGATCCCGCTCCGCTTCAGATACGCGATGACATTCTCCTCCACGGAAGAAATATCCTTGCCCGTATCCACCACCAGCACCACGGCATCCGCCTCCTTCATAGAGGTATCCGCCGCCTTGACCATGTATTCCCCGAGAGAATTTTTCGGGCGGTGAATGCCGGGGGTATCCAAAAATACAAATTGCTCCTCGCCGCGGGTAAAAATGCCCGTAATACGGTTTCTTGTGGTCTGAGGTTTAGAGGAAACAATGGCAACCTTCTCCCCGAGAATGGAGTTCATCAGGGTCGATTTTCCTACGTTGGGACGTCCTACAATGGCAATAAATCCTGTCTTTTTCATGTTCTTTCTCTTTCCTTGATTTTTTTCGGATCACTTCACCGAAAGACCCATTCCGTGAAGGATCTCTCTCTGTCTCCGTCTCATGTCGGCGTCCTCTTCCTCGCTGTTCACGTGGTCGTAGCCAAGCAGGTGCAGCATGGAATGCACGCAAAGGAATGCCGCCTCTCTCTCAAAGCTGTGTCCGAATTCCTCTGCCTGCTCCTCTGCCTTTTCCAAAGACAGAACGATGTCTCCGAGCATCACGACGGGCTCGTCCACCGAGGGCTCCTCGCCTCCTTCAAAATCGATCAGGGGGAAGGACAGCACGTCCGTAGGGCGGTCAATGCCCCGATGCTCCCGATTCAGCTCACGGATGCCCTCATTGTCGGTGAAGGTCACCGATACCGAGCATTCGTTGAAAAATCCTTCATAATCTAAGGTGGCGATCACCGCACGGCGAAGCAGTCGCTTCAGGGCATAGGTGATCACACCATCCTTCTGTTCGTTGGCAAAATAAATCATCACTCTGTCTTTCATCTTCAATCTCCTTTACTTGTCCGCTCCGCGCGGTATCGCTTGGCGGCTGCCTTCTTTTCTTGCTTTTCCTGTTCGCTCTGTTCGTATTTTTCGTAGGCGCGGATGATCCGCTGAACCAGCTTGTGGCGTACCACGTCGCGGTCGGTGAAGGTATGAATGGCAATGTCCTCCACTCCGCCGAGGATCTTGACCGCCACCGAGAGTCCGCTTTTATGACCCGTGGGCAGGTCGGTCTGGGTCAGGTCTCCCGTGATGACCGCCTTGGAATTGAATCCGAGACGGGTCAGAAACATCTTCATCTGCTCGGGAGTGGCATTCTGCGCCTCGTCGAGAATGATAAAGCTGTCATCCAGCGTTCTTCCACGCATGTATGCCAAAGGGGCGATCTCTATGACCCCCTTCTCCAGCTGTCTTTGGTAGTTTTCCGCGCCCAGCATTTCGTACATGGCATCGTACAGAGGACGGAGATAGGGGTCGATCTTGCTTTGCAGATCACCCGGCAGAAATCCCAGCTTCTCCCCCGCCTCAATGGCAGGACGGGTCAGAATGATTCGGGCAACCTGCTTTTCTCTCAACGCCTTGACCGCCATGGCGACCGCCAAGAAGGTCTTACCCGTTCCGGCGGGTCCGATGCCGAACACCACGGTGTTCCTTTCAATGGCATCCACATATTGCTTCTGCCCCGCCGTTTTCGCCTTAATGGGCTTGCCTCGGGTGGTGATGCAGATGCAATCTCCCGACAAGGCGGCAAGCTCGGAGGACTTTCCCTCCTTCAACGTGTCGATCACATAGCCCACCTGTTGCTCGGTCAGAGTCTCGTTGTGCCTTGCCATATCCTTCATATATCGCACGGCTTCCGCCGCCAGACGAACGGCATCCTCGTCCTCTCCGCTGACTAACACCGCGTCTCCCTCCTCGGAGGATCGGTTGCGCAGGGTCACCGAAAAGGCACGCTCCACCATTCGCGCGTTGACATCGTAGCTTCCAAACAGACGGGCAGTCAGCTCGCTGTTCTCCATCAGTACCGTTTTTTGTGTCATTCTTTCTCCGCTTCCACTTCTATTTTTTTCACTTCGGCAATGTTCTCCAGATATTCGGCGTCACACCGAAGAATATATTCCTCCTCGGTCAGCTCCCATGTAAGCGACTTGCGCACGAGCATTCCCTCGGGAAGTTCGCTGTCCATTTGCAATCGAAGATGATAATATGCCAGCTCCTCAGCGGCATCGGGGGCTCGCACGGCACGTACGGTCCTGTACTCCGCATGCTCTACGGTGCGGATTCCCACAGGCAGGATACGGTCCTCGGAAAGCCCAAAATGCTCCACTGTATCTATTGTATCACAAGTGGGGGGCAAATTTCCAGTATTTCCATAAAATTTTATTTCTTTTTTGAAGAAAATCAGCGATTTTTCGGTCCGAACCTCTCCTGTGTATTCCTTTTTCTCGTACACCAAGGGAACACGAACCTCGAAGCTACGGTCGGTTCGGGCATAGACCCGTCCCGATGCACGGCTCAGACGAAGAGGTCCGTCCTCCGCGCCGTACATGCCGCTGACCAACAGATCCCCCTTTCCTACCGCGTCTCCCACCTCTACCACGATTTCCCCTCGGATCTCCTCCATCCATTGGATCACTCCTCCTCGGCTCGCCACAAGATTGGCGGCGACCGTTCCGTCCTCAGGGGGTGGTGCCTCCCGCTCCCGTACCACCACGTATGCCACATTGCCCCGCAAATTGACGCTGATCCACGCAAGATCCTCGGATGCGATCAGCACTCGGTTTTCTAAAACCGACGTGTCAATTCCCCGTAAGGAATCTCCCACCGACAGACCGCATGCCTCCAGCTGAGCAATGATCTCCTCATCCGCAAGACGGGAGTTTCCCTCCACACGAATCGAAAACAGCGTATGCTCCGACCACAGGCAAAGAAAGACGCAAAAAAGGATCCCCACGGGGATGGTATACCGATGGCGAAGCCCCTTCAGCACCGTCGGCAATCCCACCGCCTCTCCTACCGTAAGAGCAAGATCCTCCGCCTCGGCAGAGCAGGACAATCGCTTTGCCACGCCGTTTATGCAAAGAACGGTAAAGGAATCCCCCGAGAAGGCAGGAGAACGGTAGGCATACCCATGTCGGCGGCAAAGCTCGCTCAGACGCCCCGCATCGGAGGCGGAAACCGAAATTTTGCAATATCCTCGCAAAAAAAGAAAGGGATGGGGCATACTCACATCTCCTCAAACCGAAGCGAATCGATCTGTCCGTCAATGCCCACCGATCCCGCCAGATAGGAGGCGCAGCTCAATCGCCTCCCCTCGATCAATAAATTCCCTTTTTTGAGCGACAGACGGATCAGCTCGGGGGTGTAATCCAGTATGCCGCGGCATCCGCTGACCGACAGCGATCCCCTGCCCCTCAGCTCCACCAAGGTCTCTCCCGGAAAGATATCGGGCGACAAATCCAAGGCACGACATAGCCGTTCTTTCATACCGCCCCGATCCTCATGCTTTCTTTCTCCCATGCTTCCCTCCCGCATATTTTCCTCGGCTCATCCGTAGGATGTAGCAATACTGTATTTTATGTGGGAGGAATCCGAGCCATGACCGAAATTGCCCCAAAGACACAAAAAAAGAAGGAGAGCCATCCCCGCTCTCTTCTGCTGTTCGGAGCGGTCAGCCTTGGGCTTTTGCTCCTGTTTCTTTACGATTCAAGCCGATGCCTTTCCTTGGTCAACGAGGCACTTCTCCTTTGCTTTGAGCGGGTCATTCCCGCCCTCTTTCCCTTTATGGTCCTTTCTGCCATGATCCTTTCCTCCGGCATTCTTTCACCCCTTTCCCGCCTGATCTCTCCCCTCTGCCGGTCGCTTCTCGGTGTGGGAGGAGAAAGCGGATGCGTATGGCTTCTGGGGCTCTTGTGCGGATTCCCCGTTGCCGCCTCCTCGGGACTGACTCTTTATCGGGAAGGAAGAATCGGAGAGAAGGAATTCAAACGGTTGATGCTCTTTTCCAATAATCCGAGTATCTCTTTTCTTTTGGGAGGAGTGGGGGTCTCCCTTTTTAATAGCACAAAAATCGGTTTTCTTTTGTGTACCACAGTCTTTCTTTCCTCCCTTTTTGTCGCCATCTTTTTGCGCGGATTTGCGGGAAGCGCCGTGACGGATGCAGGCGGCTACACAAAAAAAGAAGAATCTCCTTCGATTCCCTTTCTCTTTTGCCGTGCCGTCACCTCGTCCACCCTTTCCCTTCTTTCGGTTCTCGGATTTGTGATCTTTTTCTATACCCTGACGGGAATGCTCTCCCATGTCCTGCATTCGGACGCATGCTCTTCCATCCTCGCATCCCTTCTGCCCGGTCTCTTTGAAGTGACAGGGGGCATCAGCCGCGCCGCCGAAGGCACCGCTCCCCTCTCCTATACCCTCTCCGCCGCCCTCGCGGGCTTTTCGGGCCTGTCGGTTCATTGCCAGATCGCAAGCATCCTCTCCCCCGCCCCCTTTTCCCTTGCTCCCTATCTCCTCGCCAAAGTCGCTCAAGGCTTCCTCTGCGCCCTGCTTATGGGCGTAGGAGTGTGGATGGTTTTTTAATGAAGCAATCCCGTTTCGAGCCGTCCGCCGAGAGCCACAAGCCTCGCCCTTCGGGAGAGCGCCCGCGGTAGCGGGTGAGAGAGGATATGTTTCTCCCTCTCCGTCAGGCTTCGCCTGCCACCTCTCCCGTAGGGCGAGGCTTTCCTAATATTTTACGACTCGATGCCCCACTATAAAAAATAAAATCCGTCGGGACGCAGGGTCCGACGGATTTCTACCTTAGAGAAAAACAATCGCCTATATCCTACACAAGGACGAGGAGTCAATGTTTTCTAAGCCGTATTTTGTAATAAAAGTTTTGCGGAGCTTTTTTAAAAGCGACCCGCATCCCCCCGCGTCCCACGCGTCCTCAGCGTCCTCAGCGATAATCAAACCGTTCGCCGATTTGTTGAGGAATATCCTTGCCGTAGCCGATCTCGGTGATCTTTTTGGTGAGCGCGTCCGCTTCGGCTTTGCGAACGGCATAGCGCACGGAAACATCGGCGGCGAAATCGGTTCCGTCGATGACGGCACCTGCGGCGGCAAGCGCCACCTGATATTTGCCGTATTCCGAGTAGCCGCAACGAAGCTCGTACTCGAAATAGGGCTCATAGGTAATGATCCCACCCGCCTCGATCGCTAAGGCCGCCGTGTGGGAGTAGGCGCGGACAAGCCCGCCCGCTCCTAAAAGCGTACCGCCGAAGTAGCGGGTCACCACCACCGTCACATTGCGCACACCGCTTTTGCGAATCACATCCAAAACGGGCATGCCTGCCGTTCCCTGAGGCTCTCCGTCGTCGGAATAGCGTGCCACTGCCTCGCCCTGCATCAGATAGGCAAATACGTTGTGAGTGGCATCCGAATACTCCTTTTTCAGCCTTTTGACAAATGCCTGCGCCTCCTCCTCGGAGTCGGTTCGAAGGGCGTGACCGAGAAAGATCGATCGCTTTTCTTCAAATTCCACATGGGCTTCCTGCCGTATAGTGGTAAAAATTTCTTTCTTATCACTCATGATCCTGTCTCTCTTCATTGATTTTCATGCGAAGCACCGAAGGAATGGCATCCAGCAGATCGCTTGCCATCACCGCGTATTCGGTCAGCTCCTCGGATGCCGCCTCGCCGCAAAGACCGTGGAGACAAACACCCAGCCTTGCCCACCTGAGCGGATCGGGCTCTTCAAGATGTCCGCCCGCCAGAAGCCCCCCGATCATACCCGCCAGTACGTCTCCCGAGCCTGCCGTCGCCATGCCGCTGTTGCCCGTCTCATTGCGATAAAGAATCCCCTTGCCATCGGTAATCAGCGTGCGATGCCCCTTCAGCACACAGACAGAGTCCGTACGCTTGGCAAGGCCGTGAGCGATTTTCGCACGGCTCGACTCCACCTCCTCGACACCGCATCCGCAAAGCCGCGCCATTTCCATGGAATGAGGAGTCAGAATCGCACCCCTTGCGTATTTCAATAAGGAAGGATTCCTTGCCAGCAGATTCAAGGCATCCGCATCCAATACACGGGGCTTGTCCGTGTGTCGGAGCAAATAAGAAAGGATCCGCCGAGCCGCCTCTGAGGTTCCCATGCCGCAGCCAATCACCAAAACGTCCGCCCATTCCTCTGCTTCCGCGATCACATCCGGGTCGGGATCGTCTCCGTCATAGCACGTCAGAAGTGCCTCGGGGAGAAGGGATGCAAGAACGGAAAAATTCTCCTTCACCGTCAGGATCCGACAAAGTCCCGCCCCCATGCGATAGCATGCCTTGGCGGCAAAATAGGCGGCACCTGCCATGTTATGGCTTCCCGCAACCACCAATACCCGTCCAAACGTACCCTTGTGAGAGTCGTGGGGACGGTCGGGAAGGAGCAATTCTTTACAATCGTTGTTGGAGATCTGCGTGTATTCGCTCATGATCTTCTCCTTTTTTCGTTCAATCTGTTGTTATTTTATCACATTTGCGGAAAAATGTAAAGAAGGTTGCCAGTGATTTTTCCCAAAAAAGAAGTTTATCAAAGAATATTCAAAAAAACCCTTGACAAGCGAACGGAAATCAATTATAATATGTATTGTCGCATTTTATGTCATCAAAAAAATATGCGAGAATTTCGGATTCGGACAAACCGTCACTTCCGAACGAAAGGAGAACGGTATATGATCGTGGATGTGTCTCCTCTTCTCAGCGGAGAGGTCAAGCAGCTTGACATTGATTATATGCTCACCCCCCAGACGTTGGACGGTGTGGTTTTCGAGTCGGACGCTCACGTCAGAGGCAGTATTACCGATCGCGCGGGATACATGCGGCTGATGCTGAAGGCTGAGCTGAACTATCACGGCGAGTGCGCAAGATGTCTTGCTCCGGTTGACGGAGTTTTCTCTCTTGACTTTGAGCGTACAGTTGCCACCGAGGGAATGCTTACCGAGCAAGAGGCCGAGGAGATGGTGGACGAATACGTGGTGCTTTGCGGTCACGAGCTGGACGTGGACGAGGCTCTCTGCGAGGAGCTGCTTTTGGGATTTCCCACAAGGCTTCTCTGCTCCGAGGATTGTCCCGGTCTCTGCCCCAAGTGCGGAAAGCCCCGACGGGAAGGCGATTGCGGCTGCTCCGATAAGGAGATCGACCCAAGACTTGCCGTTCTCAAAAATTTCTTTCATGACGATTCTGATGACAGCAAAGACGGAAGCAATTAAATTTATATAAACGAAAGTGTTATACACGCTTCAAGGAGGTGTAGATAATGGCAGTACCGAAGAGAAAAGTATCGAAGGCTCGCAGAGACAAGAGACGTTCCAACGTATGGAAGCTGGTCCTTCCCGGCATGACGAAGTGCCCCAAGTGCGGAGAGTATGTAAGAAACCACCGCGTTTGCAAAGCTTGCGGATATTACGACGGCAAGGAAGTGCTCAAGGTCGAGAGCAAATAATTCAAAAGAGAGCGGCTTTGTTGTCAAAACGAGCCGTTTTTCTTTTCATGAGGAAACGATATGACCCATCATTCATTTTTGAAGATTCTTGCTTCTCTTCTTCTTTCGGTGGGGATTCTTCTCCTTGTCACCTCATGCGCCGAGGATGAGCCGAATAAAAATCCGCCGACCGGGGTGGACTATGACGAGACAAGGCTTGCGGACTATCTCGCCCCCGTGACCTACGAGGGTCTGATTGTCCGTTGCCAATCCCCACAGGAAACCAAAAGCGAGGCGATCCTTCGCACACTTCTTGCGGCTGCGACCGTCAAGGCGTACCCCGAAGGCTCGGTAGAATATTATGAAGGACAGCTCCGCGCCGAATATCGCTATCTGGCAGAACGGGAGGAGCTGACCTACGAGGCGCTTCTGGAGATCCGAGGAATCACCGAGGACGATCTTCACAAGGAAGCCAAGGCAATGGTCAAAAGCGATCTTGTACTTCTTTACATCAGAAAGCATGCGGATATTTCTCTGTCCGAGGCAGAAAAGACCGCCTTTTATGACCGATATGCGGACCGATATGTGGAGCGCTTCGGCTACGACCGTGCCTATGTGGACACCCATCTTCGGGAGGAGATCTTTGATTCCATGCTATTTGATAAGACCATGGAGTACCTGCTGCTCCATAATGAAGTAACGGAATAAGAACATTCGAAATCAAGTCCTTGCAACCAAGGCATAGAAAGAAACAAGCATGAACATACTGACGATCGGCGACGTGGTTGGCACGAGAGCCGTAGAATATCTGAAGGAACACCTTTGGAAGGAACGAGACCGTCTTTCGGCGGATTTCGTGGTGGTCAACGGTGAAAATGCCGCCGAGATCCACGGCATCGGTGCCGCAGATGCGGAAGATCTTCTGGCATCGGGCGCAGATCTCATTACTCTTGGAAACCACACCTTCGGACGGCGGGATATTTACCCCCTGCTCGGTGACTCGGATGCCATCATCCGTCCCGCCAACTATCCCCCCTTAACCCCCGGCGGTGGATATACGATTCTCAATATTTCGGGCTGGCGCATTCTCTGTATAAACGTAATGGGAACCGCACTGATGGAATCCCTTGCTTGCCCCTTCGCTACCGTGGATCGCATTCTGGAGCGAGAGCAGGGCAGCTATGATTTTGCCCTGATGGACATCCATGCCGAGACCACCTCGGAAAAGATTGCCCTCGGCCGTTATTTTGACGGACGGATCGCCGTCATGTTCGGAACTCACACCCACGTGCAGACTGCCGATGAGCAGATCCTGCCCTTGGGCAGCGGATACATCACCGATCTTGGCATGACCGGTCCCACCAACGGTGTCATCGGAACCGATGCCGCCTGCGTCATCGAAAAGTTCCGCACCAAAATTCCTGTTCGCTTCAAGGTAGCCGACGGCACCATTGAGGCACAGGGCGCACTCTTTACCGTGGATCCCTCTGCCGCACGTGTCAGCGCGGTCCGTCGGATTCGATTCTAAGGGAGGTAGCTATGGAAGATTTGTCGCTGAACACCTATTCCACCGCTTCCCTTGCCTATCTCGGAGACTGCGTCTTAGAGCTTTGTGTCCGTGAGCATCTGGTCAAGCTCGGGCTTTCCTCCTCGGCAAGGCTGAACCGTGAGGCGCTGGAATATGTCCGCGCCACCAAGCAAGCCCGTGCCATGGAGCGCATTCTTCCCCTTCTCTCCGAGGAGGAGGCAGCGGTCTTTCGCCGCGGCAGAAACATCGGGCACACCAATACCCCCAAGTCGGCAACCGTTGCCGAATACAGAAGCGCGACCGGCATGGAAGCCCTATTCGGTTGGCTGCATCTGGCAGGCAGGCAGGAGCGGATCCGCGAGCTTTTCTCGCTGGCATATGACTGTGAATAAAGAAAACTGCCCTTCCATACAAATGAAGTAAGTAAAAAATTATTAAGAATATCTATGTGAAAGAAAGGATGAACGAAAATGGCAAACCCGATGATTCAGATCCGTGTAAAGGACTACGGTACCATGACAGCAGAGCTTTTCCCAGAAAAAGCGCCCGTGACAGTTGAAAACTTTCTGAAGCTGATTGATGAAGGCTTTTTCAATGGCCTTATCTTCCATCGCGTCATCGAAGGATTTATGATTCAAGGCGGTGGTTACGACGAAAACATGGAGCATAAGGATTGCGACTCCATCACCGGCGAGTTCAAGCAGAACGGCTTTGATGCCAATGACCTGAAGCACGAGCGTGGTGTTCTCTCCATGGCTCGCACCTCCGATCCCAACTCAGCCTCCTCTCAGTTCTTCGTCATGCATCAGAACGCGCCCCCACCTGGATGAGCAGTATGCAGGCTTCGGTATCCTCACCGACGGCTTCGACGTGCTGGATGCCATCGCTTCGGTTCCCACCGGTATCTATGGTTGGTACATGCAGGACGTTCCGAGAGTACCCGTGGTCATCGAATCCATGACCGTCATCAGCCGCTAAGGACGCGAAGGACGCGAAGGACGCGGGTCGCTTTTAAAAAAGCTCCGCAAAACTTTTATTACAAGTTATGACTTGACCCTTGTGCATTCTCCTCGTCATGATTTTTGTAAAACGATATTGTTTTTTCTCTGAGGTTGAAAACCGTCGGACTGCGTTGCTTCGCACGCCACCGACGGTTTTCTTCTTTGTTTATAACGGGGCGGCAAGAAAGAAAGCGATTATCCCTTACACAAGGACGAGGACTCTATGTTTCCCCGAGCCATAATCTGTAATAAAAGTTTTTGGGTCGCTTTTTTCAAAAAGCGACCCAAATCCATTCGTAACTAACTCCCCCTCCGACTTCCAATGGTTGCAAAGCGGCGGATTTCCTCAAAGAGGTTATCGGTCAGGAGCTCCCCTCGCACGCGCCATTGCCAGTTGCCATTGGCGCTGGCGGGGGTATTCATGCGAGCCTCGGCGCCGAGACTCAGATAATCCCAGAGCGGAACGATGCAAAGCTCGGCGGGGGAGCGCATGAGTGCGGCGATCAGCGACCTGGCGATGGCCTCGTCCGAGGTGTTTCCCATCCAAAGATAATCCCGAGCCTTTTCCCACTCCGAGGGAGAAGCAGACGCGAGCCATTCCCGAAGGGTGGCATTGTCATGAGTTCCCGTGTAGGCGACACAGTGAGCGGGATAATGATGAGGAAGATCGGGCGAGGAGAAATCCTCTGCCGATCCCCCGAAGCCGAACTGAAGAATCTTCATGCCGGGGAATCCGCACCGATCCAGAAGCGCACGCACCGAATCGGTCATATATCCAAGATCCTCTGCCAAAATCTCCCGATGACCCAGCTCCTCCTCCGCCACCCGAAACAGCTCGTCTCCAATTCCCTTTTCCCACCGACCGTTTCTGGCGGTCGTTTCTCCCGCGGGGATGGAATAATAAGAATCAAATCCTCGAAAATGATCGATCCGCACCACGTCATAGAGGGAAAACGCAGCAGAGAGACGGGATATCCACCAAGCATAATCCCCTCTCCGATGCACCTCCCAACGGTAAAGAGGATTGCCCCACAGCTGACCGTCGGGAGAGAAATCGTCGGGCGGACATCCCGCCACCCGCAAAGGATTTCCGGCTTCATCCAACAAAAACAGCTCCCGATTCGCCCATACATCGGCGCTGTCGGCGGACACATAAATGGGAAGATCGCCTATGATGCGAATGCCCTTTCCATTGGCATAGTCCCGCAATCTTCCCCACTCAACCGAAAATCGAAACTGAAGAAAGCACCATGCCTCGATCTCATTCCGAAAGGATTCCCTTGCCTCCTTCAGCGCATCGGGATCCCGTCGGCGCAGATCCTCACGCCAAGCTTGCCAAGGCGCTCCCCCAAAAAAATCCTTTAGCGCCATAAACAGCGCATAATCCAAAAGCCACTCCCGATTCTTTTCCAGAAATTCCAGATAGGGCTTGCTCTCAAAGCCCTGAAACCGACTTGCCGCCAAGCGCAGAAGCGGAAGCCTTGCGCGGTACTGAAGCCCGTAATCCACCCGATCCGCAGGCGAAGCTCCGAGCGCGTTCTCACATTCCTCACGGCTGAGTAAACCTTCCTCCACCAATCCCTCAAGATCAAGAAAATAGGGATTCCCCGCAAATGCCGAGGGCGATTGATAAGGCGAATCACCAAAGGCGGTGGGAGTCAGAGGCAGGATCTGCCAAAAGGACTGTCCGCTCTCTGCCAGCTTGTCTACAAATCGATATGCCTCCTTCGAAAAGCAACCGATCCCAAAGGGAGATGGCAGCGCGCTCACGGGAAGCAAAATTCCCGCCTTACGTGTTCCGTGCTTCATGTTCTCTCTCCTCATCCTCTATCATAATTCCGAAATGATCGGACAGAATCGGCTCACACCGTCCGTCAAAGATCCTTCGGTAGCGCAAAAGGGGGCGGGACGGACGGCATCGGATCTGATCGATCCGCAAGCCATCCTTGGCTTCTCTGCCCCGCCAGCCGTCCGCCACGGGAGAGACAGTATCCTCAAGATCCTTCTCTCTTGCCAAAGCGAATGCGTCACCGTAGCCGTCAAGGGATATAGGATCCCCCTCCCTCTCCAACCGCTTCGGTGTCACGTTGAAATCCCCCATGACCCACGCGGAGGATGCGCCCGAGAGGGCTATGGACAGGATCTCCCATTGAGAAAGAAAACCTTCCTCCCACCAGCTTGTATGCAGAGAGACCGTCCACTCCTTCCCCGAGGTCGGACAAACCGCCAGAGCCGCTCGTCTGCGCCAATCCCCATAGGGGCGGTCGGGGGTCAGCAGAATTTCCTTCGCTTCTCCGATGGGAAACCGACAAAGAAGCGCCACGCCCTCGTCGTAGATCCCATATCCTCTCTTGATGGGAAGATAGGCGATCTCATACAGCTTTCCCAGTGCTTCATGAACCCCCAAGAGAAAGTTGTCCGCACGCAAGGGGACGATCCCGCTCGCATGATAAAATCCTTGGGGCGAAAGAATCTCGGGAGCGTCTGCCGTCTGGCAGACCTCCTGCAATGCCACCGCATTTGGGCATTCGGCGCGCAGAAACTCCGCGAGGATTCTTTGTTTTTCTTCCACATTCCCTTTCCCGTGGGAATGGATGTTCAGGGTCATTCGCTTCATAAGAGATCGTTGATGTCGGATTTCAGCACGTCCGCCTTAGGCCCGTACACCGCCTGCACTCCGTCTCCCTTTTTCAGAAGGCTCAGGGCGCCCTCCTTCTTCCACGCATCCGCGTCGGCAACCAGATCGGGATTTTTAACGGTCACACGCAGTCGGGTCATGCAGGCATCCACCAGCACGATATTGTCTTTTCCTCCAAGGAGCGTGATGATTCTGGCAGGTTGGCTGTCCCCTAAGGGGCGGCTCTCGCCGTCCTCCGACGGCTCTGCCGAAATGCCCTCGTCCAGATAGTTGCCAAGCCGTCCCGGTGTGGCATAACGGAATTTCCCGATCATAAAATGGGCAACAAAATAGCCAATCACGAAGAATACCAGGGAGGCAATGAGAAAGTTGATCACGTCTCCGAGAAGACCCGCTTGAATGGAAATGGGGCAATCGGGTGGCAAGCTCCACGTTTCCGAAGGAATGCAGTCGCAGATCCACCACCCCCGAAAGAGCAAAGGCTGCCCCCTGCAACAGAGCATAGACCACATAAAGAGGAATGGCACAAAACATAAACATAAATTCAAGTGGCTCGGTCACACCCGTCAGGAACACCGCCAGTGCCGCCGAGAAAAATACCGAGCGGTATCTGCGCCGTTTGTCGGGCTCTACCTTGCGGTACATGGCAAGACCGATACCCAACACAAGCCCCGAAGAGCCGATCATCTGTCCCACCTTGAACCGTGCGGGAATGACGGTAGCAAGCAGATTCTCGTAGGCTGCCATATCCCCCGCGTTCTTCAGATTGATCAGGTCGGTGACCCATGCAAGCCACAGAGGATCCTGACCGAACACCACCGTTCCCGCGGATGCCCCCGTCAGAATCTCGTAGGAGCCACCGAAGGAGGTGTAGTTCATGGGAATGGTCAGCATATGGTGCAATCCGAAGGGGAGAAGCAGTCGTTCAAGCGTTCCGTAGATAAAGGGAGCCAATACGGGCGAGGTGTCCGCCGAACCGGCGATCCATACGCCAAAGGAATTGATTCCGTGCTGGATCAGCGGCCAGACCACCGACAGGACGAGTGAAGCGATCAGCGACCAAAGGATGACTACAAGCGGTACGAATCGCTTGCCGTTAAAGAAGGACAGCGCGTCGGGCAGCTTGCGGAAATTGTAATATTTGTTGTACAGAATGCCACCGATAAAGCCCGAAATAATGCCCACGAATACACCCATATTCAAGGCGGGCGAGCCCAAAACCGAAGTGAAATACCCCTCCACGGCAATGGTCTGACCGAAGATGGTCTCGACGGTCGCCTCGGGATCGGCAAGCATCTCCGAGGTCACGCCGAAGAGCGCGCCCGTGATATTGTTGATGAGGATAAAGGTAAGTGCTGCCGCAAACGCGCCCCCTGCCCGATCCTTTGCCCAAGAGCCGCCGATGGCAACGGCAAAGAGCAGATGCAGATTTCCGATGACCGCCCAGCCGATATTCTCCAGCACCGAGCCTGCGGAAACCAGAAAGGCTACGTCCGCCCCCGCCAAGGCAAGCAGCTTGCCAAGGCTGATGGCAAGTCCCGCCGCGGGCATGACCGCAATGACCACCATCAGCACCTTGCCGAGCCGTTGGAAAAAGTCAAAGGCACGGGAGCGACCTCCGCCTTCCTTTTTCTTGGGCTGTTCAGCGGATACCGATACGGAAAAGAGCGGCTCTCCCACCGACGCAGCCTCGGCTGCCTTTGTCAGCTCGCTCCCCTTCGGTGCGTCGCAAACCAGAACAGGGGTCATGGACGAGATTCCCTTTTCCTCTAAATAGGACAGATCCACCTCGGCAACAAGGTCTCCCGCTCGAACCCTGTCACCCTCTTTTACGTGGACGGTAAATCCTTCTCCCTTCAAAGAAACGGTCTCCAAGCCCACATGGAGCAGAACCTCCACGCCCTCGTCGGAGCGAAAGCCGTAGGCATGCTTCGCCTCAGCCACCGAGGATACCGTCCCCTCCACCGGGCTGTAAATCTTTCCGTCCTCTGGCAGAATGGCATAGCCGTCCCCCAGAATTTTCTCCGAGAAAACGCTGTCGGGTACCTGCTCCAAAGGAATGACCCTTCCCTTCATGGGCGCATAAATGTGATGTTGGCGTTGGGATTTCACAATGCTTCTCCTCGCTATCGTTTTTTTCTTAGTATGCGACCCATTGGTTGGGTTTATGTGTGAGGATTGAAAAGTTAGTTAGGAATATTTTTTTACGCTTTTAGAAAAAGCTTGGCAAAACTTTCATGCTAAACATGGCTTGGGGGAACATAGACTTCTCGTCTTTGTTCCCCCAACCCATATTTTGTAATAAAAGTTTAGCGGAGCTTTTTCAAAAGCGACCCGCGTCCCCCGCGTCCTCGCGTCCCAAAAAGCTGTCCGCAAAGGCGGTTGCCAGCTGATCGCAGCGTTCGTTGTAGGCATGACCCTGATGACCGTGAACCCACACGAAGCGGACGGTATGGATGGACAGAAGACGGTCGATCTTCTCCCACAGCTCCACGTTAAGCACGGGCTTTTTATCCGCCTTCACCCAGCCCTTTTGCTTCCAGGAGGTGAGCCAGCCCTTGTTGATGGCATCGGTCAAATATTTGGAATCCGAGGTCAGAGTCACATCGCAGGGCTCCTTCAGCGCCTCCAGTGCCACGATCGCCGCCATCAACTCCATACGGTTGTTGGTGGTCATGACCTCCCCACCCGACAGCTCCTTTTCCTTGGAGCCGAACACAAGAATGGCGCCGTATCCACCTCTGCCGGGATTGCCCCGACAGGCGCCGTCGGTATATATATCTACGTGCTTCATTTGCTACCTCCCACGGTTTTTCCTCTTTCATTTTACCACAAAAATCCCGTCCGCGCAAGTGAAATTTATTCGCCTACTTGATTTTCCCGAAAATTTATTGTATAATGATAGGCGAATCCATTTGTAACTTGTGAGGTTTGCTGTGAACAATGAAGGAAAGAATATAGATGCCCTTCGGGAGATTCCCGTGGCATCGGAGAATATCTTTGACGGAACGGTGCTTCATGTCTATCGGGACGACATTCTTCTTCCCGACGGAAAGCCCGCCCACCGTGAATATATCAAGCACGTAGGCGCCGTTTGCGTGGTGCCGCTGACCGACAAAGGGGAGGTCATCTGTGTGCGCCAGTACCGTTATCCCTTCTCCGATGTGCTTTTGGAGATCCCCGCGGGAAAGCTGGATTCTTCCGACGAGGATCCCGACCTTGCCGCTCGCCGTGAGCTTCGGGAGGAAACGGGCGCAGACTGCAAAAGTCTGACCTATCTCGGCAAATATTACGGCTCTCCCGCTCTCATCGGAGAAACCATTCACATGTATCTGGCAGAAGGGCTGAGCTTTGGCGAATTGGACCTGGACGAGGATGAATTTCTGGAGGTGGAGCGGATCCCCCTTTCCGAGTTGGTCCGAGAGATTCTTGACGGCAACGTCCCCGACGGAAAGACTCAGGCGGCGGTTCTCCGTGTTGCCATGATCAAAAAGGACGAGGCACCGTGCTGATCGGCATTCTGCTTCTCGCGCTCCTGCTTTTTGCCCTTTTGTGGCTCTTTCTGATCCTTCCCCGTACGGGAGAGAGCGCGGATACCGACCACCTGTGGGTAGATTATGCCCACCGAGGACTTCACACAGAGGGTGTGCCCGAGAATTCCCTCTCTGCCTTTTCCCGTGCCGTACGCGCGGGCTACGGTATTGAGCTGGACGTTCGCAGAACTCGTGACGGCGCCGTGGTGGTCTGCCACGATGACGATCTTTTCCGCGTCTGCGGCGTCCGCGCCAAAGTCAGCGGGCTGACCCTTTCGCAGATCAAGCGCTTGACTCTGAAAAACAGCACAGAGCGCATTCCTACTCTTTCCGAGGTGCTTTCCCTTGTGGGTGGTCGGGTCCCTCTCATGATCGAGATCAAGGGCGAGCGGGCTGATCCCCGACTTCTCAAGCCCTTAGCGGAACTGCTGGATGGGTATATGGGTCCCTTTTCGGTCATCTCCTTCAGTCCCCTGATCCTTTCCTGGTTCAAAAGCTACCGACCGAGCTTTGCCCGTGGTCAGCTGGTAACCGTCATTCGCAAGCATGACCGAAGGGGTAGCCGAGCCGTCAATTTTCTTCTGTCTCATATGCTCTTAAACGTCCTGTCCCGTCCCGATTTTCTGTCGGTAAACGGACATCTTCGCAACCGTCCTTCGATCCGATTGGTCGCAAGGCTTCTGAAAAAGGGCGGTTTCCTTTGGACCATCCGCAAAAAAGAAGAATATCTCCTTTGCAAAAAGGAAGGGTACTTTGCGGTCTTTGAAGAGATCGCTCCCCCGAAACGAATTTCCAACCGATAAAGAAAGGTTTTTTATGATGAAACAGAACAAGTGCTATGCAAGTGCAGAAATTCTTTTGCCCGATTTTAAGAAGGTAGATGCCGCCAAATGGGCGGTGGTTGCCTGTGACCAGTTTACCAGCGAGCCCGAATACTGGCAAAAAGCGGAGGCTATCGTGGGCGATGCCCCCTCGACGCTTCTTATGTTTTTGCCCGAGGTCTATCTGTCCGAGGCAGAGACCAGACTTCCCCTGATCCGCAGTGCCATGGAAGAGAATCTCGCAAAGCTGCTGATTCCTCACAAAGACGCGATGATCTACGTAGAACGAACCCAGTCCGACGGAAGTGTTCGCCGCGGTGTGGTTCTGGCGGTGGATCTGGAGCAATATGACTACAAGAAGGGTGCCTCCTCCATGATCCGTGCCACCGAGGCAACGGTGCTGGAGCGGATCCCGCCCCGCGTTGCCATTCGCCGCGGCGCTTCCATCGAGCTGCCCCACATCATGCTTCTCATTGACGACCCCACCCATACAGTCATTGAGCCTCTCTCTACCAAGGAAGCCACATTCGACGCCTACGACACCGACCTGATGCTCTCGGGCGGTCATATCCGCGGACGGTTTCTTGCGGACGATGAGATCGCTTCGCTCTCCGTGTCATTGGACGCTTTGACGGCTGAGTCCGCAATGCAAGCCCGTTACGGAAAAACGGGACTTGCCCCCCTTCTCTTTGCGGTAGGCGACGGCAACCACTCTTTGGCATCCGCCAAGGCAACCTATGAGGAGATCAAGGCAGCCATCGGTGCCGAGGCAGCCGCGTCTCATCCCGCTCGCTATGCGCTGGCAGAGGTGGTAAACATTCACGACGACGCGCTGAAATTCGAGCCCATCTACCGTGTTCTCTTTGGCGTGGAGCCCGATGATGTATTGTGCGAGCTGAACGCGTATATTTCCCGTCTCTCGGGCGATGCCGAGCCTCAGGACGTGACCTTTGTGCATGCGTGCGGAGAGGGTAATCTGACCGTCTCTCATCCCGTCCGTCAGCTGACCGTGGGAACCCTTCAGGATTTCATCGACGAGTATCTGACGACCCACAAGGATGCAAGCGTAGACTACATCCACAACGAGGATTCGCTCCGTGCTCTTGCCTGCAAGAAGAATGCCATCGGCTTCCTCTTCTCGGGCATGTCCAAGGATCAGCTCTTCAAGACCGTCATCTTTGACGGTGCGCTTCCCCGCAAGACCTTCTCCATGGGCCATGCCGAGGACAAACGGTATTATATGGAGTGCAGAAAGATTACGAAAGAATAAAAAAGAAAGTGAACCCTTCAACTATGACCAACGAATGGAAGACCCTTATGGAGGATTGCGCCTCCTGTCAGGGCTGTGAACTGCATAAGACCCGAACCAACTGCGTGTTCGGTACGGGCAACACCTCCGCCGATATTCTCTTTGTGGGCGAAGCCCCCGGAGAGCAGGAGGATCTGTCCGGCACCCCTTTTGTGGGGCGTGCGGGCAAGCTACTCGATCAATTTCTCTTTGCGGTGGATCTTCCCCGCGAGGAGGTCTATATCGCCAACATTCTCAAATGCCGTCCCCCCAAGAATCGGGATCCCCTTCCCGAAGAGGAGGATGCCTGCATGGAATTTCTGCGCCGTCAGGTACGGCTGATCCGTCCGAAGATCATTGTCTGTCTCGGCCGCATCTCCGCCATGCGGCTGATCAAGCCTGATTTCAAGATCACCCGCGAGCACGGAGAATGGTTTCAAAAGGGGGATTTTCTCATCACCGCCGTCTATCACCCTGCCCTTTTGCTCCGTGATCCCCGTCGCAAGGAAGAAATGCTTGTGGATATGAAACGGATCAAGGAAAAGCTGGACAGCCTCAGAGAGGAGACACAGGCATGACCGTGGATCTGAGCGGATTCTTTACCATGATTGCCGCCCTCTTTCTGATGCTTGCCCTCGGCTATTTTGCGGGTAAGATCGGCATTATCAATTCGGTGGCATCCAAAAATCTCTCCCGACTGATCATCCATTTCGGTCAGCCCGCCCTGATCGTCTATTCCTTGGTACGAATGGAGTACACCGAGGAATATCTGATGCTGGGCTTCGGGATCCTTGGCTTTGGGCTGATCCTGCACTTTGTTCTTGCGGGGATCGCCTTCCTTGCCTTCCTCCGCTTTCGGGATTTTGACGAGCGCAAGATCACGGAATTTGCCGCCGTATTCGGCAACGTGGGCTTTATCGGAATCCCGATTCTGGAATCCCTCTTCGGTGCGCTTGGCGCGTTTATGGGCGCCTTCTTTGTGGTCAGCTTCAATCTGCTCCTTTGGTCCTTGGGTCTTTCGATCCTTGCCAGACAGCGCTCGGACATCAGGCTGACTCCCAAAAAGATCTTTCTGAATCTGGGAACCATCCCAAGTGCCATCGGCATTGTGCTGTTCCTTGCCAAGGGACTTCTCCTGACCCGACTCCCCGCAGGTGCCGTACAGATCCTAGATGTATGCTCCCCCGCGGTGATGCAAGCGCTTTCCTTTGTCGCCTCCCTTTGCGCCCCTGTATCCACGCTGATCATTGGCGCGCTGTTGGCGACCCGTACGTGGAAGCAGATCCTCGGCTCGGGCAAGGTCTATTACCTTTGCTTTGTAAAGCTCTTGGTGCTTCCCGTCCTTGTGGTCACGGTCATGTGGCTGCTTGGCTTCAATGAGACCTGGCTTCTCTTTGCGGCGGCAGTGACCGCCATGCCCTCTGCCACGGTCATTTCCATGCTGGCGGAGCTGTATGACATATCTCCCGGCTATTCGGCGCAGGCGGTGGGCACCACCTCCCTGATTTCCTTAGCCACCATGCCCATCATCATTGCTTTTGCGCAATTTCTTACAAAACTATAAACCATTTAAAAGGAGGACACTCTCATGAACCGTTCCTGCGGCGTGCTGATGCACATATCCTCTCTTCCCGGTGACTATTCCATTGGTACCTTCGGGAAAGAAGCCCGTGCCTTTGTGGATTTTCTGACCGAATGCGGTTTTTCCTGGTGGCAGGTCCTGCCCTTCTGCATGACAGACGAGTACAATTCCCCCTATAAATCCTACTCCGCATTTGGCGGAAACCCCTATTTTATCGATCTTCCCACCCTTTGCAGAAAGGGACTTCTCACCGAGGAGGAAATTGCGCAATACCGTCAGGAATCGCCCTATCTGTGCGAATTTGACCGACTTGCCAAGGAGCGTCTCCCCCTTTTGGCGCTTGCCGCCTCCCGTGTCCGTGAGGACAAGAAGCAGCGCATTGCAGACTTCCTCTCCGAGCAGCCCGAGCTTGCGAAGGCGGCAGAATTCCTTGCCCTTCGGAAAGCCAACGGAGATCTCCCCTGGCAGGAGTGGACGGTCTCCGAAGCCGATCCCGAGGAGCTGTTCTTCTGGCAGTTCATCGAATATGAGTTTTATCACCAATGGATGTCTCTGAAGGAATACGCCAACAGCCGCGGCATTCACATCATCGGAGATATTCCGATCTACGTTGCCACCGACAGCGCAGACGTTTGGGCAAACCGCGAGGAATTTCAGCTGGATGCCAAGGGCTACCCCTCCTCGGTAGCGGGATGTCCTCCCGACTACTTCTCCGAGGACGGTCAGCTTTGGGGCAATCCTCTGTACCGTTGGAGTGCCATGAAGAAAAACGGATTTTCTTGGTGGCGTCGCCGTATGGAATACATGCTGACTCTCTTTGACGGGGTTCGCATTGACCATTTTCGCGGTCTGGAATCCTATTGGAGCATTCCCGCCACTGCCGCTTCCGCCAAGGAAGGTAAATGGGTCAAGGGCCCCGGTAAGGCACTGGTGAACATGATCCGCGAGGTAGCGGACGGACGCTTGATCATCGCTGAGGATCTGGGCGACATTACCCCCGAGGTGATCGATCTTCTGAAATACAGCAAGTTCCCCGGTATGCGTGTCCTTCAGTTCGGCTTTATGGATGACAAGAACTCGCCTCACCGCCCTCATAATTACATCAAAAACTGCGTGGCTTACACAGGAACCCACGACAACAACACCCTGCTCGGCTACGTTTGGGAAAGCGATCCCGTCACCCGCAGGCGTGTGTTCAACTACTGCAATGCAGAGGATGCCGAATGGAGCCACGGCTGCGAAATGATCCTCAAAACCGTCATGGCAAGCCATGCGGATCTCGCCATCTTCCCCATTCAGGATATTCTTGTCTACGGATCCGATACCCGTATGAATACCCCCGGCACAGCTACCAACAACTGGCGCTACCGCATCACCGAGGATCAGCTCCGCTCCGCCGATCCTATGAAATTCAAGCGGTTGTGTGAGCTTTATGCGAGAGATTGATGAGGACGCGAGGACGCGGTCGCTTTTGAAAAAGCTCCGCAAAACTTTCATACAAAATATGGATTATTTTCATTCACGTTCCTCGTCATTATGTAACGTGAAAGCGAATGTTCTTTCTCTAAGGTAGAAATCCGTGGACGGCTGCT
>JAFVRI010000186.1 GCA_017504335.1 Clostridia bacterium | reverse complement strand
GGCGAATATATTCCTCCTGATCCGCCGACGCAACGATGCAGGCGGGGATCTCCTTGCCCAATCGCTCATAGACTCCCGCGATCTCGGGCATAGCGCAGACGTCGTCGTTCACCAATTGGATATACGTGGTGGTGTGAGAATAGTCCAGATGGGTCAGGGGCTGAATCGCTACCAACACCTGAGGTGCGTCAATATATCGCGCAAAGGGAGCCGCAACAGCCGAAGGTACGTAGGTAGAAAGCAGAACGAAGAGGAGATCGAGGTCCTCCTTCTTCAAGCGTTTCACCGCTTCAAAGCTTTCTTCCACACGATCCACATATCCTCCGTCCACGATCTCACAGAGATCGGGATCTGCGTAGGTAAGAAATTGATCGGTCTTTTTCATCAATTCTTCCTTCAATCCCTCAAACTGATCAAAGTAAATATAATGCCCCAGGGAAACAATCCCGATTTTTGGTTTTTTCATCGTAAGAATCCTTTCCGTTTGATTATTGTAAGGGCTTGCGAAGCGTTACACCTTGTACGCCGAAGGGGATCTGCAAATAGCTGTCGGTCCAATAGGGAGTATCGGGGATACGGTGCTCATACCACGTTAGGTCATTTTTGCCGATGCCGATCCAGGACGCGCCGGGAAACGCATATCCGCCCTGAAAACATCCTTCCTCACCCTTGGGACGGTGATAGGGTCCCAACAGATTTCTCAAACTGTTGGTCAGAGTCAGGGTCAGCGTGTTCGTTCCCTGCCGAAGGGCATGAGAAATATCCACACGGTAAGGGGGTGAGTGCAGAATGCCGCAATCGATTCCGTTCACCGATACACGACCGAGACAAGCATGGAGCGCATCCACGGAAAGCTCCGCTCTTTCCTCTCCGTTCCATGAAAATTCTCCCGTCAGCTCCACGGTGCCCGCATAGAAGGGATAACCCACACGGGTCAGCTCGCCGTGACAAAATTCAGTCTCTTCCGTCAGTACCATCTGCCGTGAGAACCGCAGATTTCCGTTTCGCTCGGGTTCTTCGGTGACCCGAACGCCAAAATCGCCCACCAGATATGCGCTCTCCAGCTCCACACCCGGTTGGGTCTCAAAAAGGGAGCTGAGCTTTCTCTTCATTTTGGCAAGCGGTACGTAATCACGGGTCAATTCCAAGACATTCACTCCTTCCTTGGTCGGAGGAAGCGGAACCGTTTCAAAGCAACGTGCCCAATAGTGACCGTCGGGTCGGGAAGAAACGGGTTCTCCGTTCAAACGGATCGTATGCGCAGAGGCATCCTCCAGCGCCAAATGAAGGCCCTCGAAACTTCTGTCACAGGTGAAGGTATAGCGTTGGGTCAGAGGACCGTGATAATCCTCGTCCACCAGCATATGATGGATGGCAAGCACGGGATATTCCTCGGAGTAGTCCGCCTCTCCCCGTCGGAAGGAGCAGAATTCCAGCAATAGCGCATTGGGATCCTTGCGGCGGCACTGCCAACGGCTTGCGACGGGATAGACAGCTTCTCCGATGGGCAGCTCGGTCAAAGAGGATTCCTCCGCGGTCTCCTCGGTATAAAGCAACAGGCTTCCACCTTCGGGAATGGTCAGGTCGATCTCGGTCATTTCTCCCATTTGCCGATAAGGCAGGGCGGTTCTTTTCTTGGAAAATCCATCCCAACATTCGGCTCGTACCGATCCCTTGATGACGAGGGTTCCGCTGTGCGCATGAGCGCAATCGGAATTAAAGAGAACGTAATAGGCTTCCCTTCCCTCCACACGGCGACGGATCCATAGATCTTGTTCGTTGTCATAATTACTGCGGAAGGTGTAGTCTTGATTGGGAATGCGATGGATGAGATCGCCATCGTCGGTTGCGTATTCAAGGTTCGGAATCCCCTCAAGGGGCATTTCTTTTGTGGGAAATCCGTCCAAAAGGATAGGCGCATTCCCCAGAACGATCACCCGTCCGCCGTTTTCGGCAAAGCGACAGAGCTTCTCTACGGTTCCCTTTTGAACGGTCAGCAACCGTGGCAGCACCACCGTTCCGTAGGTCATTTTTCCGATGCGTATGCGGTTTCCTTCCACTCCGCCAATGTCCTCAAGGCTTCGCTCGTCTCCCAGATCAAAATTGCAATGGGCAAAGGACAGCTCTACCAAAAGTCTCTGAAATTCTCGATCCCTCCGTCGGAGATCCTCCGAGGATCTTCTCTGTCCGAGCAGGGGTTCGTCCTTTGCGTTTACGTATTCGCAATAGGCGGAATCCAGCGGATGAAGGACCAGTACGTCGCCCTCAGGCTGTCCCAATGCCGCAAAGCGGGAGACCGAGGAAACGTAGTCGTACAGCACGTGAAGATCCTTCCAGTAGGGCTGGTAGGTGTTGATGTGAGCGGGATACGCCCGCTTGGCTCTTCCGTGGAGCGAGTAAAAGATCCCGTGAACGCTTCGGTGATTGACACCGTGAACGACCATGTAATCAAACAGATGCTTTTGATTGCGGAAGGTCATATCCTGGGTGGTCACCCCGTACATCTCGCAAAGCACGTGCTCGCTTCCCATCTGTCTTGCGGCAGAGGCGCATTGGATCGGCGTGGTGGTCACGGTATTGCGGTAGGTGTAAACGGGATCCTGCATACGGTGTTCCCCCGGCTTGATCTCTCCCTCGCGCCAGTTCATCTGGGCGCAGAGCAGGTCGATTCCGGGAAGATCAAAATATTTATAGTAGGGCATGACGGCGCAAGCGCGGGAGATCTGGGAGTATAGGGTATCCTCCAGCATCAAATGTCCGCTTGCCATGAGCCCGTGGGAATTGCACCACGCGCGCAGCATGGAAAAATAGTGTTCTTCCAGCATATCCTGAAGCAGCTTGCGGTAATGGTAGCGGACCGTTCTGTATCCCTCCTCGTCAAAGTAAAGAAGGTAGAGCTTTTCGGTCAGATCGTAGCCAAAGCGCTCACGGAAACGGTGGGAGAATCCACGGGGAAACGGAAGATATTCTTCGGCATAGCTTGGTTCATCCACCCAGATCGAGCAGATGGTCTTTCCGTAGTCCTCTTCAAAATCCCGCCACATATTCTCGTAGCTTTGCTTGAGATAGAACGCCACCGAATCGTGGTTGAACATATCCAGAAAGGTACCCGAGCAATATTCGGTGATCACGTAATCGCCGAAGGCGCAAAGCACTTGCTCCCCCTTTGGGATGGGATCACCGTCCTTTCGGTAGATCTTCAAATAATTGAGGGAATATTCGAGAGGGAGATCCAGTACGCATTCCGGCATATATCCCGCCTGCAAAAAGACCTTCATGTCCAATTCCTTGGCAGTCTTTACGATCACCTTCAGCTTGGATTTGAAATCCGCTCCCGGATAATCGCTCTTGAGACCGATGTAGGTTCGCGCAATAAAGGAATAGACCCCTTGCTTTTTCATCTCATGAAGCTGACGGATCAGTTCTGTTTCTTCCAACGTATCGTTCAGCATCCAGAAATCGGTTCCCCGATACATGGGTGCGGGATGGACAAAAGATTCATACGCATTCATAAAAGCACCTCCTTATTTTCTTCAGTATAGCAAAAAGAGGGGTGGATGTAAAGAGACAGAATGCGTCCAATTAGCACAATCTGTCCAAAATCCTTGACATGGATCCGTAAATGTGATATGATGGAACGGAAAAAGAAAAAGGAGCGGACAGATGCAGCGATTTGAAGAAGATTATTACGTGGATATTCACCGTATTCTCGTTGCGAAAAGACATACCCTGACACCGACCGCGGGATGTGATTATTCCCACGGCAGAAAAATGTACGGACTGATTTTTGGAATACGCGGAAATGCTGTCTTTTTCATGAAATCGGGCAAACAGCATACGCTACAAGCGGGACAGATCGCCTTCGTTCCCGCCGCTACCGCCTATCGGATCGAGACAGAACAGGAATTTATGCACTATACCGTGAATTTCTCCCTGCATCCCGAAGAGGAGGAGGGGAATCGGTTTCCTTGGCTCAATTACAGCGACCCCATCATCCTGACACCGCAAAACCCCGAGCTGTATGAAAATCTTTTTGCCGCTGTCTGCAGTGTGTGGAAGGAACGGGAGCTTGGCTTCTGTATGGAAGCGGTAGCACTTTCCTACCGCCTGCTTCGGGAATTTATCAGTGAGCAATGGATGATCGGCGTGGATACCGTCTCCTATGAAAAAATACGTCCCGCCAAGGAACAACTTGACCGTCATTACGACAGAGAAACCTCTCTTGCGGAGCTTGCCGAGCTTTGCGGAATGAGTCAGACGAGCTTTCGCCGCATGTTCGGACAGGTCTTGGGGATGACCCCGGGACAATATCGGGATAAGCTGAGACTGTGGCATGCCAAGGACTATCTGCTGGGAAACATTTGCTCCATGGACGAGATCGCCGGCCGCTGCGGCTTCAGAGACGCAAATTATTTCAGTCGCTTCTTCAAAAAGCACACGGGGATCAGTCCTACGGGATACCGCATGATGAATATATAAGGTATACCGCGGATGCGCCGAAGGCAATTCCTTCCGACTTTGATAAAAATAAGGGATATCCCGTTCGGGATATCCCTTATTTTTGACGGAGAAGGAGCGGTGCATGTCAAGTACATCATGTCATTCCCTCTTGATTGATGGTGGTATTTTTATTTTGCGGCTTACAAAAGTGCAAGCTACCACATGTTCCTTACGAAAATGAAAATCTAAAGAAATATTATTTTGTGATCAGTTCGCCGGCGGCAATTCCCGTTCCGTCGCTGAGCTTATCCAATACGTCAAGAGAGGTATTGGCGCTCCCTGTTTCGATTCGGGAAAGATACTTTACGTCCACTTCACAATCTAAGGCAAGGTGTTCTCTTGAAATGTTGAGCCGTTTTCTGTAATCGATCAGGTTCTTTGATAAGCATGATCTTGATCGCTTTTCTGTCTGAATCTTCAATTTTGGCTCCCTGTACATTGCCCGCTCCACCTTGAATGCTTATCTACTCATTCATAATTTTTTTGAAAAAACGTAATAAGGGTCAATTGACCCTGGAAAATCCTGTCAAAATGAGTATAATAATGTCAGAATCAAGAAAGGAGTGTTCAACCATGACGACCAAACAATCATGCGATCCCAAAAATGAATTTCCCAACAGCGGCTTGTGTGAATACAAGCTGGCTCTTATTACGAGATCCGATCTTCAAGAGACCTACGGCATTGCCGCGCGGGATGAGGACGATCCCCGGGAATTATACATCAAGGAGATCGGCGCAGATCAAGCGCTTGTCCAATCGATGGTCGACACATTGAATCGTTACAGGGTTCCTTACGTACACGTTTTCGATGTGATCAGTGATCTGATGAATGAGCAATAATGAATTTTTGTGGGAACAACCAAACGTCCGTGACGACTTTTTCTTTTCATATTTTTGTTAGAATTCAGGTATTTCTGTGTTTTAACCCCAGAAGGTTTCATGGCATTCAATGCTTTCCCATTCGCCAATACCGTTGGTATAAGCGGCAACCGTCAACACCGCCTTGTACTGAACACCAACTTCGGCAATAAAATCAACGACAAGCCCCAGGGTTCCTACCGTTTTGCTTCCCGCGGCGTCTCCCACGACCTCCCAGGTTGAACCCGTCCATTTGTAAACGTATAAGGTGCCTGAAATGTGTGACGCAGTCGACTGCTTTCTTGCGGAGCCCGCAGCGCACCCTTCATTGCCTACAAAAGCCAAATCAACGTCCATGGTAAAAATACTGGTCCATTGAGGCTCTATGGTGGTTTCCTCTTTTTGCGCTGCAAAGACGGGCACCGTCATCGAACCGAGCATGATCAATGCAAGAGCAAAGGATAGAAGCGTTTTAATTCGATTTTTTCGTTTCATAATTCCTCCAACGTCACCGACGTTGGCTGTTCCTATTCGCTATAACAAAAGAATCCCGAAAATGTGACAAACTTTTCGGGATTTTTTTGTAATTATTTCACACTGCTTGCATATTGAATTAACGCTTCCGCGCCCAATGTGTTTGAGGATATCTGATAGGCATATTCCCCGTCATTCCACAAAATGCATATCTCGTCTTTGTATTGATACTCTATGACTGTGGCTTCAAACCCATTGATTTCCGTATAAGTAACGTCCATCTCTTCGTTATCCACGTATTTATCGAATGGCTTTAAAAGAAATTGTGTAAAGGAAAACAGATAGTCTTCTCCAACATAATAATCAATTATAATCTTTGCATTGCTATGAATAACCTCGTCCTCCCACACGCCTTCAGGAAGATTTGTAGGCTTTCGCGGTTCTTCAATATAGGTCGGCGCTACCTTCTCTTCCGCAAGATTCTCATCGGCGGCGCTCTCCTGCTCCTGCCCCGACGGTGACTCGAAGGAAACGGTAAAATATTTGTCGTACCAACCCACAATGGCATCATAGATCGCCTGTCTGAGTCGCGGTACGCAGCCGATCAATACGCCAAACATGGTAATGATCACGATTACCGCCGCAACCCAACGGAAGGTTTTCGTTTTGAATCGCGATCTGCTTGGAGTATTTTTGTGTGTTCGGATGATCTTGTTTTTCTTTTTGTAGTACGAAGCGTCAAATGTGACATCCGACGTATCCAGATCCTGAAGCTCCTTTGCGTCATCCTCGGCGCATTTCGTGGCAGCCAAGGCGATCAAATGATCAAATTTATCGGAATGATTCAGCATAAAGATTTTTACCTCCCATCTCCCAAAGTTGTTTTTTCGCTCTTGAATATCTCTGTCTGACCAGCTCCTCGGAGATATTCATAACCTTGGCAATGCTTTTGTTATCAAAGCCCAGGCTTTTCAGTAAGATCACGTCTCGGTATTTGTCGTCCAAG
>JAFVRI010000185.1 GCA_017504335.1 Clostridia bacterium | reverse complement strand
CAGAACTCTTGCCCTACAATAAAATGGCGGGCGGTAAATATTTATCCTTAGGACGTCGGTACGATCCCGGCTTTGACGGGACGGTGGAATCAAACCCGCGGAAAGAAATATTTGAGCAATTTGGAATTGAGGTGAAAATTCTATGACAGAAGCAGTAAAGCGCTCTCTTGGCGTATTGAAAAAGGGAGAATATAAAACCAGACGGATTGATAATACGTTTGATATGGGAGAGGAACTGAGGGAGATCCCCATGGGGCTTTGGAACTCGGTGATGCTTGAGCGGATGCTTGAGCGGGAAACGCCCTATCTTTTGGAGGGGGATCGCTTCGGTTTTAACCGAACGCTCAAAGACCTTCCGTCCTGTGTGATCGAATGGAAGGGTGAAGTGAAGCGAAGAAAGATCTTCGGGGGCAATTTTACACCCAACTACAAGCGTGTGATGGAAACGGGCTTTGATGGGATTCTTACGCAAATTTGTAACAACGCAACCGATGCGGATGAAAAAGGAAAAGAATTCTACGAGGCAATGGAGCGAAGCGTGCTTGCCATGCAATCAATGGCAGACCGCTATTGCCGTGTGGCAGAGCAAGAGGGAAACCGTATGCTTGCAGACGCGCTTTCCCACGTTCCCGCTCAGCCTGCCCGTAGCTTTTACGAGGCGTGCGTATTTTTCAAACTTTTGATCTATTCGTTCCGTTGTTCGGGCGTGAATCACATTACGCTGGGACGGTTCGATCAGTATATGCTTTCTTATTATCTGGCAGATCGGGAAAGGGGAATCTCTCGGGAGGAGCTGCTGGAGACGTTGGAGCTACTCTTCATCTCGCTGAACGTGGACGGTGACATTTACGAAGGAATTCAAACGGGAGACAACGGACAGAGCATGGTTCTTGGCGGATTTGACGCAGATGAAAATTCACTCTATAACGATCTCTCCGCTCTTTGCATGGAGGCATCCATGGAGCTTTCTCTGATTGATCCCAAGATCAACCTTCGTGTAGGAAAAAATACCCCCGATTGGCTTTATGAGTACGGAACGAAGATGACCAAGCAGGGGCTTGGCTTCCCTCAGTATTGCAACGATGACGTAATCGTTCCCTATATGATGTCGCTTGGCTACGAAAAGGAGGATGCGTACAATTACACGGTTGCCGCTTGCTGGGAGGTGATCTCACCGAACAACGGCGCGGATGAGGACAATCGAGGAACGCTGAATTTTCCGCTTGTGGTGAATCGAGCAATCCATGCATATTTGGAAAAGGCATCTACCTTTGACGAGCTTCTTTCTTTCGTGTGCAAAGAGATCGCAGCGGAGTGCAAAGCCATTCAGAATGGGCAAAAAATATCCGATTATCGCGAGTGGATGAACTATCCTGTTTCCATTGCGGTGGACGGGTGCTTGGAAAAGGGCAGAAGCGTATACAGCGGTGGTGCAAAATATTACAATTACGGCTGCCATGGCGCGGGAATTGCCAATGCTGCCGATGCGCTGGCTGCGATCCGCACCTTGATCTATGAAGAAACGTCTCTTTCCGCCAAGGAGCTTCTCTCCGCGCTGAATGCAAATTTTGAAGGATATGAGTCTCTTCGCAATCGCCTGCTTTCCTGCCCGAAAATGGGCAACAATGACGATCGGGTCGATGCGATCGCAGACCGTTTGATGACCGCGGCAGAGGATGCCATGCACGGAAAGCCCAATGGATGGTTTGGCGGTGTTTGGCGCATGGGTACGGGAAGTGCCATGGAATACGTGCTTTCCGCTAAGATGTGTCCCGCTACGGCAGACGGACGGGGAGACGGAGAACCCTACGGTTGCAGCTTTTCTCCCTCCATCAGCGTCAAGCTGAACGGACCGCTCTCGGTCATCCAATCCTTTACCAAGCACAAAATGGATCGGATCTCCAACGGTGGACCTCTGACCATAGAGCTTCACGATACCGTGTTCCGCAACGAGGAAGGAGAAAAAAAGGTAGCGCAGCTGGTCAAGGCGTTCATTCATTTGGGAGGACATCAGCTTCAACTCAATTCCATCAATCGGGATCGGCTACTGGATGCACAGGCGCATCCCGAGAATCACAAAAATCTCATTGTTCGCGTTTGGGGCTGGAGCGGTTATTTCTGTGAGCTGGATCCCGAATACCAAAACCACATCATTGCCCGCACCGAATTTTCCGTGTAAGGGGGAAGGATGCGAGAAATGGGAATCGCTTTTGAAAAATTTCTTGCGACAAATTTTTGTTGACTTTCGATAAAAACAAACTACGCTTCGCCTTCGAATCCCTTCCTTGGCACAAAAAAAGGACCATGCTTTGCATGATCCTTCTTTTGTGTAAGGGCGATAAAAAGATATTTGGGGGAGTTTTCATATGGACTTGAACCCCTGTGCGTTATAGTTCTTTGAACCGCGCTTCCGACATTACGTTTATATAATTCTCATCATACTTATGAATCGAACGAAAATTGCCTTCGTCAAGACCAGTGATGCTATTCGGCTTACCAAGAATAACGATGATTCTAACGCATTCTTTTGTTGGAGCAAAACTTATAATCGGCTCTCGTATTCCGTACATTCTGCCCACTATACGGGGCAAAACGGGAAACTGTTCCCATTCAATCGTATTATTTTTGCAATGAATAATAGAATATCTGTTTGCGCGCTTGCGAGTAAAATATATCTCGTATTTTTTGTTATCATCTTCAAAATTCACAAGCCCTATTTTATCCATAAACCAATTGCTTGGACATTCCTTTTTTAATTTTTTAAAACGCGCGTAAATTTTACCCATTATTTTTCTCCTTGGCGGTGTTGAGAGAAGCGATTAAAATTCTTTTAATTTCCGTACATCTATCAAGCAAGGATTTATCGTGATAATACCCGCTCTCTAAAATCAATTCAATCCAATATTCGGTTTCGGAACACTCTTTCAAAGCAATTTGTAGTTTGGCAATAAAGTCAGCTTTGCCATGAGCATAAAATGCTTCGCGGATATTCGCACCGATACTCGTTCCCGAACGCAAGAACTGATTGATCAATGCACTTTTAAGTATATCATAAAACCTAATACTTTTCAACCTTAAAATAAAAATGAGTTTCGCACAGCGAAACTCTACCGAAACACCTTTTCACTATTCACTATTACTTATTACTTGCCAAAAATCGACAAGGGAATTTTAGTGGAA
Organism: Clostridia bacterium; assembly: GCA_017504335.1. GTDB lineage: Bacteria > Bacillota > Clostridia > Oscillospirales > CAG-272 > HGM12713. The sequence continues at coordinate 1,914 of JAFVRI010000185.1, read as the reverse complement.
AGTGAAGAGTGAAAAGTGAAAAAGTAAAAATCGACAAGCTTCTTTCGAAACTTGTCGATTTTTGGCACGGCGTAAGGGATTCGAACCCCCGACCTTTTGGTTCGTAGCCAAACACTCTATCCAGCTGAGCTAACGCCGCATACATCGGGAAGCGGTACTCCGTTTCTCGCGTACTTGCATATTCTACCACAAATAATTGGTTTTGTCAATACTTTTTTTGATTTTTTTTTGCGATTTATTTTTTCTTTTTTTAGAATTGAATCAAACGCTCACGGCATCGGGAGATCAGATCGCTCGGAAGATAGATTTCCTTGATATGATGGGACTGACAAAAGGTGATCAGCTTCCGATCTGGGAGGTGCGATAAAAGGATCCGTCGTTCCGCAAAGGGATTGGCTCCCAAAAAAAAGCTCAGCTGCTCTTCGATCGCTTGTCGTGTTTCGGGAGAGGGTACTCCTTGGTTTCCTTCGCAGAGGCAGCAGAGGCGGTCATAATCCAAGCAGAAAAAATCGCATCCCCGATACGGCTCGGAGGCGCTCAATGCCAAAGGGGTATCGATCATCATTCCTCTCGGAAGGTAGCCGTTGAATTCTTTTTTTGCCTCCGAAAGCTCGCAATAGCATTGGTGGCAGACGGCAAGAGCTTCCCGAAATTCTCGGGGATTTCGGATCCCCCGAATCAGAAGCGAGGGTTGACCGAATGCGGAGTCAGAATAAATCCGATACACAAGGGGATAGAGGGAGGTGCCGAATCGCACCGCAAAGGTGACAGAGCGGGGGCAGGCTTGCTCCAGCAGAGGGAGAAGCGAAGGATCCTTCTCGGAAAGATCAATCCGATCCATATCCCAAAGTACCCCATTTGCATCGGGAGTGCCGATCTGTATGGAGGACAATCGCCGAAGCGAAGAATGGAAGAGGTATCGCCTGTCCTTGTTTTTTCTCATTTGCACGGTTCCATCCTTCCTTTTCATGTACCGTTATGATGCGCAATGCTCGGCTTTTTATGCAGGGTATCTACGAAAAAAGCCTCGCTTGCGTGCGCAAGCGAGGCGAAGGGATCAGTGCTCGGGCTGTTCCTGCCTTTGACGAGGGATGAAGGTCAGCCCCAAATGGCAAACCAACGCCGATACGGCAAGAATCCATATTGCCGCACCGAAGAGGGGCAGATCGTTTCCGTGCCAGCAGCCGATGGCAAAGCCGGCTGCCAAAAGAGACAGCACCGCGGAGATGTAATGGAGCTTTCTCAAAAGAATGCTGATGGTGAGAATTACTCCGTAAACGATCGCAATCCACAAATACATTTCAAAATAACGGGGAATGGCATTGGCGTCCACATGCGCGAAGTGGATTTGGTAGGTGATCTCCGATAAATCCTCGGGCATAAATCGGGTTTTTATAAACATATTCAGTGAAATGTGAAGGAGCAATGCCGAGGGAATCCAAGAGGCAATAACAGAATGATTGGATCCGTTTTTTCGGTCGTAAAGGAAGCAATCTGCCAAGGCACCCACGGTATTCAGCAGGGCGCAAATTAAAAACAGCATAGGATGCTCCTTCAATCGATTGGTCAGCTCACTGCCTTCAAAGATCGTTTGAATATAGTCAAACATAAAGAAGCTCCACGCAAGGGGAAGAAGGGAAATGCCAAAGTGAAGAGAAGGGAGCTTCGGAAAGATCCGAGAGAACAGAAAGGAGCCGAAAAACAACAGGAACAAAATCAGAAAAACGATATAATCCTTCTTCAACTCGGGAGAAAAGAACTCCTTTATTTTTGTAAGGATGGGAGCATCCTCCTCCATGGTTTTGAAGGGCATGAATTTCATGATCAGATACATGGCAGCGGAAAACGCGCCAAAAATCGCGAAGAAGTCGGTGAATTTTTTGATCCTGCTCATATACGCACAAAACCCTCCTT
>JAFVRI010000028.1 GCA_017504335.1 Clostridia bacterium | reverse complement strand
GGAGGGTGCCGATTTCGACACACGGAAAAAATTGTTTGAAGAAAAATACCATCTGTAAAAATGATTGGAATTGGTTCTTGATTTTTTTCTCGATTTGTGTTACAATGTTGTCATTAAGAATAGGAGTTAAGACATGAATATCGGAGGAAAGATCAAAAAGCTCAGAACGGCAAAGCTTATGACCCAGTCGGATCTTGCCGGAGAAGAGATCACAAGGAATATGCTCAGCCGCATCGAAAACGGCTCTGCCAATCCCTCCTTGGAAACCATTTGCTATCTTGCGAAACGACTTCATGTGTCTCCCGGTTTTTTGTTGACCGAGGAAGAGGATGAAGGAATTTATTTTAAAAAGAGTGAGACCGATGCCATCAAGCGTGCCATGCGAGAGGGGAATTATCAGATCGCCGCAGATATGTGCAGACATACTGAGTGCGGTGAGGATGATGAGCTCCGCATGATCCTTGCCGAATGCAATCTGTCTTTGGCAATTGAAGCCTTTTATGACGGTCGGCTTCGTGAATGCGCGACGCTTTTGGATGAGGCGGTAGATGCCGGAGAGAAATGCTTTTATCGAATGGATCACATCAGCGCAACGGCGGCGGTGTATTTTTGGTATATGTGTCGCATTTCCGCGACGCTTGATTCCAATGTGTTGGATGAGGAGCTTGTAAATGTATTTCCCGCCATGAACGATGCATTTTGCCGGTATGCCATGATTTTAAAGGAGCGAAGCTCGGAGGAGGGAGACGGAGGTCTTGTCCGTGCTTTGGAAGCCCTTACTGAAGGGGAGTCGGCATACACCTTGCATCTGGACGCGGAAAAATGGATGGAGGAGGGGGATTTCAAGCAAGCCTATGAGCTGCTCCATCGAATCCTGATCGAGGAAATCCCGGTACCCAAGCCGGTCCTCTATTTTGTATTTTGCGATCTTGAAGTTTGTTGCCGTGAACGGGAGGATTTCAAGGGTGCCTATGAATACGCCAACAACAAGCTGGTGATTCTGCAGCAAATGCTGTCCTAACTTAATATGCGGAAGAAAAAGAAACCGCTTTTTCTATTGACGATAGGAAGGCGGTTTCTTTTTGTGTTCATGTTCGAATCAAAGGGGATCCTTCTCTTCCTCATCACACTTTGCCTTGTGAGCGAGAAAGCGGTAGAGAAGGCGGGAAAGCAGGTAGAACGCAAGTCCTATCAGGAAGGCATCCAGATACCGACCTGCCATGACCGTGATCTCCTCTCCTGTCATGGGATTGGTTGAGTCATACAGAAAGGCAACGGTATAGATTCCCTCCTGTAGCAGGGCAACCGCGGTAAATACCACCGCAAATCGGCGGATGAGTCCTCGGTGCTGCTTTTCTACCGGGAGGGAGCGATGGCGGGAAAGATAGAAGCGCACCATCAGGAAAAGCGCCAGATTGTAGATCAAATCTAAAACCAGATACCACGCAGGATAGATAATATCCTCATTCAGATACAGCGAGCCATTGATGGTAAGCGCCATTACCATGTCACAAAAACGGCAGAAAATCAAGGAGCCGAAATACATGGCGACCAGCCGACGGGATACCGAGGCAGCCCCTCTATGATCATAGGAAAAGCCGATCAGCGTCCATGCGGCAGAGGGAATGACGGCGAGATGGATTAGGTGCATCAGGACCGATACGAGAGAAGGGAATACCGTATCGGAGGTCATGACGTCGCTGTCCAGAGAAACCAAAATGGGGGATAGAACCACGGTGTTCAGCACAAACAGACCGTATGTAAGAAGCGCCATCAAGCGGTACAGCCGCTTTTTGGATGCCTCGCTGAGGACAGGGGAATCGGCAAGAGCGATTTCCTCTGAAGAGGTATTTTTATGGTTCGTTTTCATAAAGCTCCTTTTTTGAAAAAATATCTCGTTTGTCGTATGATACCTTATTGTATCACATATTTCGGAAAAAGTGTTTATTGATTTGTAAATAATTTATATTTTGCTAAAAAAATGAGGGAAAATTTGACTTGACAGAATGACGGAAATCATGTAAAATTATAATGGTGAATCGTTGAAATGATACAAAGGAGGTCATAAATATATGAAACGAAACGCAAGATACATCATTTTCATACTATCCTTGTTATTGATTTTGGGCGGACTGTTCGCCTGCGGAGAGGATGCTTCCGAGCCCTCCGGAACAGAACAGCCAAACGTAAATGATACACAAACCGATACGGAGACGGAATCCGATTCTCAGATAGAGACCGAGTCGGAATCCGAAACCGAGACCGAGATCGAGACGGAATCCGAGACGGAAAACGAAAGCGAATCCGAGACCGAGAGTGAAGCGGTGTCCGAGAGCGAGTCCGAATCCGAAAGTGAATCCGAATCTGAGAGTGAATCCGAGAGTGAATCCGAGAGTGAGGAAGCACCTCAGGGGTACCTGTATGACCTGAAGGAGTTTACCATCATTCGTCCCAAGGCATATAACACCGCGATGGATCAGGCGGTAGGCGATCTCTATAACGCGTTGGTGAACCTCGGAGTTGACGAGCCTTCGGTGTCCGATGACTATAAGCTTTTGGAAGATCCCTCCCGTAAGGAGATCCTAATCGGAAAGACCAATCAGGCAGCAAGTGCCGAGGCAGAAAAGCTTCTTGTCAAGGACAATCAGTATGTTATCGCATTCTATGAGAACAAGATCGTTGTAACGATGATCATGGATAAAGCACTTCCTGCGGCGGTTGACGCGCTTCTTGCCGAGCTTGATCAGGCAGAAAACGGAGTGTTGCAGGTAGCGCCCGGGTATTCGGTTGTGGAGGAGGCTCCCATCCAAGCGATTCCCATTTATAAGAACAGCGAGATTCTGTACAATATTGTGCTTCCGAATAAGCCCAGCAAGGCAGATGAGGCTCTTGCGGCAGACATCATGACCCGTATTGAGCTCTATACGGGAAAATTGCCCGATCTGGTCTACGCAGATGACAGCAATTATAAGGAGGAGACCCGAAGCATCCTGATCGGTAACGTGGGATACCCCGAAAGCGAGGCGGCATACAAGACCGTATCCCGCAACGAATATGCTGTTCGTGCTGTGGGCAACAAGATCGTACTGGTGGGTAACTTCGGAATGCTGAGAGAAAAGGCATGCGGCCTTCTTCTCAGTCAGATGGCAGAAACGGTAGATCCCGCCTCCGATTCCCTGATCCTTTGCATGGAGGGAGAATGGAAGGGAAGCGATAATCGATTCCTTTTGGATTTTCCCGAGTTTACCGACGGTGTGGAAAAGGTCAATATCGATAACGCGAATCAGACCCTGATGCTGAGCTATACGGGTGTAACTTCCTCAGAGTTTGAGGCATATTGCCAAGCACTTCTGGCAGACGGATATACCCTGTGGCAGGAAAACCATATTGGAGTGAACGTGTTCCGTACCTACCGTAAGGGAACGAACGAGGTTTGCCTGTCCCATTATTCCAAGCTTTCGGGCGGAACCATGCACCTGTTCGCGGACGGACATAAGGAAACGGCTCCCATCCCTGATGTGGATACCGACTACGAAAAGATCACCGAGGCGACACTCCACATCATGTCCTTGGATTATTCCCACAGAACCCTTTTGGACGGTCACGGAATGAACTACGTGATCACCCTGGAGGATGGACGGTATATTGTTATGGACGGCGGATATAATCTTTCCTCCGGTAGTAAGGATGCCGACCGAATTTATGAGTATCTGGTAAAGCATAACAAGAGAGAGGACGGAAAGGTGGTTATTGCCGCCTGGTTCATGTCCCACCCTCACGGTGACCACTTTGGAGCATTTGAAAGCTTTGCTCCCAAATATTACAAGGATGTCACCATGGAGTACTTTATTGCTAACCCCTATTCTGTTCAGATGGGTGGATCCAGCTGGTTTGACAGCTCGCTGTCCGTACTTTTGAATATGATGGACGCGAGCCTGATCAAGCCTCATACGGGACAGATCATGACCTTCTGTAATACCGAGCTGGAAGTGATCTATACGCACGAAAACCTGTATCCCAATACTTCGCTCAGCGCAGATACCAACAACTCCTCCACCGTGCTTCGTATGCGCCAGAACGGACATACGGCGATCTTTACCGGAGACGCATCGGTACCTGCTTGTAACGTGATGGTGAAGCTTTACGGAGACGAGCTGAAGAGCGATATGTTCCAGGTGAACCACCATGCCTGCAGCGGCGGTACGTGGGCGCTCTATGACGCGGCAACCCGAGAGGATTCCTACGTGCTCTTTACCTGTGCCCGCGAGACCTTCTTCTACCGTACTCTTGGTTATTGGGTAGAAGGAAAGACCATTGCGGCAGAGGGCGTTCTAAAGCCGAACCGTGACCTTGCCCTGAAGGTCGGCTTTGAGCGTTGCTTCTATGCAGACGGCATCGTTGAGCAGATTACCTTCCCCTTGGGTAAAGAGATTCAGATCTCCGAGAACAAGGATATTTCGCAGGATCCCACCACGCTGAAGGACGAGAATGAGATCGGATATTTCTGGTACGATCTTTCGGAATTTAGCGTGATCAGACCGCAGACACGGAACTCTCAGATCGATGATGCGGTTGGCAGTCTGTATCAGGCGTTGGTTCAGATCGGCATTGAGAACCCCAATATCAAGGATGACTACGGTCTGGAAGCAGATCCTTCCCGTAAGGAGATCCTGATTGCTATGACCAATCAACCCGAATCGGCAAGTGCTGCCGAGCGGCTGGAAACCCTCGATCAGTACAGCTTCACCTTCTCCAAGAACAAGATCGTGATCCAGGTTCTGCACGAGGAGGCGCTGGCGGATGCCATTGAGGCATTCATCAAGGACTATGTGCTTGGCGCAAAGGATTTCATGATCTCTCAGGAGAGAAAGACCCCCGAGGTAATCGGTGTTGCTGATTATGAGGTTGTTTCGCTGAGTGAAAACGGAACGCCGATTTATAACATCGTCATTCCCGAGCACTATACCAACATGGAAAAAGCCATTGCTGACAATCTGGCGGCGCTGATTCAGGGCTATACCGGAGCAGCTCCCGCGGTCGTGCTTGACCGTGACGTGACCTACGACGCAAATGCTTACAATATTTTGGTCGGTAACACCTCCTTTACGGAATCGCAAACCGTCCTTTCCGAGCTGAAGCGCAGCGAATATGACACGCGGAAGATCGGAAATAAAATCGTTGTGGCAGGACATGTGAGCGGCACACAAAGCATTGCGGGCAATCAGCTGACGAATCTGATCAAGCGATTTAATAAGGAAGGCGATTCCAATCTCTTTATTTGCCTCCCGAATGATATGAAGGGAAGGGACAACGTATATTTCCTGGATTATCCTCAGTTTACCGAGGCGACGCTCAGCTTGGAGCTTGACAATGAAAATAAGACCCTCATGTACTCCTATACAGGAGTGACCGAGGATATGTTTGTTGCCTATGAAAAGACTCTGACGGATGGCGGATTTACCCTTTGGCAGACAAATGAGATCAACGACAACCTCTTCCGCACCTATCGGAACGAGGAAGGAGAGCTCTGCCTTGCGTATTATCCTACCAAGAGCATGATGCACCTGTTTGCCGATAAGCACAGCGAGACTGTGGCGATCCCCGATGCGGATCCGAATTACGAAAAGATTACCGAAATGACCCTCCACGTCATGTCCTTGGATTATACACATCGAAACGTCTATGACGGACACGGTATGAACTATATCATTACCCTGGAGGACGGACGGTATATCGTTATGGACGGCGGATACGATGACGCATCCGGAAGCCGTGACTCCGAGCGGATCTACGAATATCTGGTGGCGAACAACAAGCGCGCCGACGGAAAGGTCGTCATTGCCGCTTGGTTCATGTCTCATCCTCACGGCGACCACTTTGGCGCGTTCGACAGCTTTGCGGGCAAATATTACAAGGACGTAACGCTGGAGTATTTCATCGCCAATCCCTATTCGCCCTCTATGGCGGGAGGAAACTCTCACTGGATGTTGAATTCGCTTCCGCATCTGTTGAAGCTCATGAATGCATCTTTGATCAAACCCCATGCGGGACAGATCATGACTTTCTGCAATACGAAACTGGAAGTGATCTATACCCATGAAAATCTCTATCCCACGACTTTGAGCGACACCAACAATTCTTCCACGGTCATCCGTATGCACCAGAACGGACACACTGCTCTGTTTACGGGAGATGCCTCTTACGATGCCTGCAACGTAATGGTCTCCCTGTACGGCAATACGCTGAAGAGCGATATGTTCCAGGTAAATCACCACGGATACAGCGGAGGAACCTGGGCACTCTATGATGTGGCAACCTATGCCGAGGCACAGGACGGAAAGAATTCCTATGTTCTTTGGACCTGCTCCAAGGAGGCGTTCTACTACCGAACCCTTGGATATAGTGTACCCGATAAGACCGTCATTGGAGGCGGTATGCTGACTCCGAACCGCAACCTTGCCCTGAAGGTCGGCTTTGAAAATTGCTTCTATGCCGACGGTGTGATCGAGCAGATCACCTTCCCGCTCAATGGAGAAATTACCATCTCCGAGATAAGGGATGTGACCAAGGATCCTACAACGCAACCCCAACTCTAAATCATGGAGGGACCCGTGAAAACGGGTCCCTTTTTTTGATTTTGTGTTGACATAAAATGGTGCATATGGTAAAATAAAGCGTGTAAAATATCGTTGAGGGGAGACTTTGGCGTATGAAACCCATGATGAAATATATGACCCTTGTTTTCATTCTTTTTTTGATGACAAGCGGTTTGATTGCATGCGGAGAAAATGCCGAGGAATCGCAAGACTCCACGCAATCGGAGCATACCGAACTTGTTACGGAGCCTGAAACAGAAACCGAGATAGATTCCGAGACAGAAACGGAAGCAGAGCTCGAAACAGAAACAGAGACGGAGACAGAGACGGAAGCAGAAACAGAGACCGATCCCGCGCAATCGGAATCCGAAGCTCTGTCGGAATACCGATACGATCTGCATGAGTTTACGATTGTGCGGCCCAAGGGAAAAAATTCAGCGATCGACCAAGTGGTGGGCGAGATGTATGAAGCCATGATATCCATGGGAATTGACGAGCCGATGGTGACGAATGATGACGGACTTTCCCCGGATCCTTCCCGCAAGGAAATCCTGATCGGCGCGACCAATCAACCCGAATCCGAAGAGACGGCGAAGCGAATCAAGGAAATCAATGAATATGCGATTGCCTTTTATGAAAATAAGATTGTAATTTCCGTCGCGCGCGATGAAGCATATCCCGACGCGACAGAAGCCTTGTTGACGGGCTGCTTTATCCATGCCGAGGGGGGAGTATTGAGTGTGGAACGCGATCATGCCATTGTGGGAAAAGCATCTTTTCAAACGGTAACTCTGTATCAAAACAAAAAGCTTTCCTATAACGTGGTGCTTCCGAAAAAACCGTCGGAAGCAGATCAAGCCCTTGCGGGAATGATTGTGACCCGTCTGGAGCAATACACGGGCATTTTGGCTGACATCATCTATGCGGGAGATGTGCCTTATAACAAGAACACCAAAAGCATTCTGATCGGTGATGTTGGCTATCCGGAGTGTGCCGAGGCATATGAAGGACTTGAGAAAAACGAATGCGCCATTCGTGTGGTAGGTAATAAGATCGTTCTTTGCGGACGGTTTATCATGACACGAGAATGGGCGTGCAATCTGTTGTTGACGAAAATGGCAGGGGAATGGAGTCCAGGATCGGATTCCCTGACACTTTATGTAACCGAGGATTGGAAGGGAAGAGACAATAGCCTGTTCCTTGACTTTCCCGAGTTTACCGACGGTGAGGAGGTAGTCGCTCCGATAATGAGAACCAAACCGTGATGCTTGGATATGAAGGAGTAAGCAAGAAAGAATTTGAAGCCTTTTGTGAAAAGATTTTGCAAAGCGGATATGTGCTTTGGCAGAAAAACGAGATCGGTGTGAATCTGTTCCGAACCTACCGTCAGAATGAGAAGGAGCTTTGTCTGGCGTTCTATCCAAAGCTTTCTGGCGGAACCATGCATGTTTTTGCGGATGCGCATGAGGGAACCGTTATCATCCCCGAGGCAGAGCAATATGAAAAGGTGAGAGAAGCTACCCTTTACAATATTTCCTTTGACTATTCTCAAAAATCCATCCCCGACGGATACGGTATGAGCTATGTAATCGCCTTGGAGGACGGTCGTTATATTGTTATGGACGGTGGCTATAACAAATCGAGCGGTAGCTATGCCTATGAAAGGCTCTACCGTTGCCTTTCCGAGAACAATCAGCATCCGAGCGGAAAAATTGTTATTGCTGCCTGGTTCATGTCGCATCCTCACGGCGATCATTACGGCGCGTTTGAAACCTTTACCGATGTCTATGGCGAGGACGTCACCATTGAATGCTTTGTTGCCAATCCCTATTCGTACAAAATGAATACGGAGGGAGAGTGGTTTACCACGAAGCTTCCCACGATCCTGAACCGATGGAGCATTCCTCTCATCAAGCCTCATACAGGACAAATTCTCACCTTCTGTAATACCGAGCTTGAGGTGGTATTTACCCATGAAAATCTGTACCCCGATAAGAATTTCGGTGCAAATAATGCCTCTACCGTGATTCGACTGCGTCAAAACGGACATACTGCCCTGTTTTCGGCGGATGCCTGCGCTGCCGCAAGCAAAATGATGGTAAAGCTTTACGGGGAGGAATTGAAGAGCGAGATTTTCCAAGTAAACCACCACGGCCACAGCGGTGGAACATGGGAATTTTACGACACGGTCACCTTTGAGGATTCCTATGTGCTTTGGACCTGCCCCGAGGAATTTTTCTACTACCGTACCCTTGGATATTATGTGGATGGAAAAAGCATTGTGGATAAGAGCATTCTGCAGCCAAACCGCGATCTTGCCCTGAAAGTGGGATTTGAGCGAAACTTCTATGCCGAGGGCGTTGTGGAATCGTTTACGTTCCCCGAGAATGGGGCGATCACCGTTTCTGCGGAGAGGGATATTACCCTCGATCCCGCCACACAACCGCAACCGTAATCAGCAAGGGACCCGTGGAAACGGGTCCCTTTTTCTCTTGACGGACGGACGAAAAATTGGTATAATGAAAGAAGCAATGAAAAGGAGTATGGGTGTGCGATACGAAAAGGTTTTGGAAGCGAAATTTATCGAACGACCCAACCGCTTTGTGGCGAGGGTCATGTTGGATGGCGAAGAGGTCGTTTGTCATGTAAAAAATACAGGACGCTGTCGGGAGCTTCTTGTGCCGGGCTGTACCGTGTATCTGGAGGATTGTCGCGGTCGGGGACGAAAGACCGACTTTGATCTGATTGCGGTTCTCAAGGGCGATTGGATGATCAATATGGACAGTCAGGCACCCAATAAAGCCGTGGGAGAATATATCCGTACACTTTTTCCGAATGCGACACTGGTTCGACCCGAAACAAGGTTCGGAAATTCCCGCTTTGATTTTTATGTGGAGACACCTGAGCGAAAGATCTTTATGGAGGTCAAGGGCGTGACCTTAGAAGAAAACCGAGAGGCCCTGTTTCCCGATGCTCCTACCGAGAGGGGAGTCAAGCACATCAGGGAATTGATTGCCTGCCTTGACGAAGGCTATGAAGCCTATATTCTCTTTGTCGTGCAAATGGAGGGCATCCTGTGTTTACGCCCAAATGACCGAATGCATCCCGCCTTCGGAGATGCTTTGCGCGAGGCGGCAAAAGAGGGGGTTCGCGTTCTTGCTGTGGAATGTCGTGTGACGCCCGATACGATGGAATTGACAAAGCAGCTTCCCGTGGAGCTTGGAAAGGAGGAAGCGGATGCCGAGAAGAATTGTTGAGATCGATGGAGAAGACGTGGAATATGAATTGACCTATAAGCAGGTAAAAAATCTGAATCTTCGCATTCGCTCGGACGGATGCGTGACCGTTTCGGCTCCTTGTTCGGTTCCTCTCGATCGGATCGATGAATTTGTCGCGGCACAGGGCGACATGATCAAACGGGCAAGGGAACGGATCGAGCGGTCGGTTCCCCGCAGAGAATTTTATCTCGGAGAGGGAGGAAGGATCCCGATCTTCGGACGGGAGAGAGAGATCACCGTAACGAAAGGCTCTCGCATTGAGGCAACGCTTTATGTGGAACGGCTTGCCCTGACCGTCCCCGATCCCACCTCCGAGGAGCAGATCCGTGCCGCGATACGTCGAGAGCTTTCACGTCTTTCCGAAAAGAGCATGCCCGTGGTGTTGGAGGAGGCAGCCAAGCGGTTTTATGAGTATTCGATTCCCAAGCCCCGGCTGAGCTACCGGTGTATGGTGGGTAAATGGGGAAGCTGTCTTGCCTCAGAGGCACAGATCACCTTTAATAAATTTCTGATCTGTACACCCCCCGAATGTATGGAATACGTAGCGACTCACGAGCTTGCGCATCTGCTGGTGCCGAATCACTCTCCCGTGTTTCACGGATTGATGGACGAGCTGATGCCCGATTGGCGAGCAAGAAAAAAACAACTGGAGCCCTACGGATATTTGTTGCGCTTGCTTTGATTTTTATTGACATTCAAAAAAGAAGGGTGTATAATAAATCGACCCATTGTGTGGGATTTTATCACTTGAAGAAGGTTTGAAACATGAGTCTTGTTTTGTGGATCGCGGGTATTACCGTGGTTCTGTTTATAGTGTCGATTCTTTTCTGTCCTGCGATTTTGGTTCGGACACACAAAAAGGGAACCCATCATTTCAGAAGCATCAAGATTTATCCCTTGATTCCCTTGGTGGGAGCCGCTGTCATGCTCCTTTCGGGATGCGTGAGCATATCCAATGTGGCAGACTCCTTTCTGGCGGATTCCTCGGTGAATCCCTTGCGGATCCTGATCTTATTTTTGTCCATGACCGTGTTTTCTCTGGTTTTGGATCAGACCGGATTTTTCAAATACGTATCGGGATGGATCCTTCAGCGGTCGGGCGGGGGACAGTATCGAATCTTTCTGACGCTGTATGCCGTGATCTCCTTACTGACAGTCTTTACCTCCAATGATATCGTTATCCTGACCTTT
>JAFVRI010000027.1 GCA_017504335.1 Clostridia bacterium | reverse complement strand
TGCATCGAGGTAGACGTTGACGTAACCGAGTTGATGGGTGCAGAGATTTACCTGTACCTGAATGTTGGCGAGGAGACCCACCTGATCGCACGTGTATCTTCCCGTTCTCAGTCCAGAGCCGGCGATAAGATCAAGATCGCGTTCGATATGTCCAGACTCCACGTATTCGACAAGGATACCGAGCGTTGCATTCTTCACTAAAATATGGATAAAGGGATCGTGCTCCAATGGAGCACGGTCCTTTTTGTCTCAGAACGCAAGTGAATAAAAACGGTGGAAAACGGCAACCCTTCAAAGAGAAGGGGGGATGAAAATGACAAAAAGAGGACGGATCTATTGCCGATGTGTGCAGACATCTTTTCGTGTGATGCAAGCCTTTTTTCCAACAAGGGGTGTGCATGTTCTGCCCGATGTAGAGACGCTTGCAGATCTTTTGGGGGAGCTGGGCATCCATCGGGTGCTAATCATTACAGACCCCCGTGTACAAGCTTGTAAGACCTTGAGGGAGGCATTGGTTTCCAAAGGAATCGGTTATACCGTGTACGAGCAAACGAAATTCGATGATGCATCCTTTCGCATGGAATACGCTTGTCGGCTTTATTTGGATTGCGCATGCGAAGGAATCATTGGGCTGGGAGACACTCTCACCTTGGATTATGCCGAAGAGATTGGCGCACGGGTGGCGGATTGGAAAGGGATCCTCAAAAGGAATCTTCTTATGGTGGCGATTCCCACTACGGCAGAAGGCAGAGATAGAACGGAACAAGGAATCGGATGGCACCGAGATGACACCTTACGTCCCCGTTTGGCGGTGTTGAACGCGGAGTATCTTGCGATACAATCGCCATCTTCTGCTATTTTTATAGAGATGGATGTCTTGAGTCATATGATCGAGGAATATATTGCGAGGACGATCACCGCAGAGCATCGAGCGGAGATTGAACGTACCGTTCCCTTGATTTTTGAAAATTTGGAGGAATACTACCGACACCCCGAGGGCATGACGGCGGGAAAGAGTGTGCCGAGAAGCACGCAACCGACAAGGGCATTTTCCGCAAAAGCCCATAGTGGATATATTCATGCCATGGCACATTCCTTGGCGAGTGTATACCGACTGCCGCACGGATTCTACGCCGCAATGCTGCTGCCTCACGTTCTGACCGCGTACGGAACGAAAATCGAGAAAAAATTGCATCGACTTGGGGTACGGTCGGAGGTGGCATTGGAAAGTGACCGACACAGGGAAGGGGCAAGGACATTCATCAGCGCCATAAAGGGGATGAATGCCCGAATGGGAATTCCCCGAACACTTTCGGAGCTTCAGATGGCGGAAATTCCCGCCTTGGCAAGCCGTGCCGCCAAGGAAGCCAATCCCATGTATGCGGCGCCGATTTTGTTTGATGCTTTGGATCTGGAACAGATTTATCGGAAAATTTGTATGAAATAAGAAGGATTTCCCGACAAGCTCATGTATATGAGAAAGGAAATCCTTTTTTTGTTTTCTTTCTCTTGCGGAGACATGTGAAATATGCTATAATAAACGTAGAATGTTTTAAATTCTTGAAATCTGTGAATTTTGAAAGGAAACAAGATATGGGAAAATCAACATTTGATACCAAGGCGTTGCTTGCGAAAATGACGTTAGAGGAAAAGGTGGGGCAGCTGATTCAGCTGAATGCCGGCTTTATCGGAAAATCCGTGGCTGAAATTACAGGACCGCTTCAAAGCTTTGGCTTTGATAATACCATGCTCCCTTATGTGGGCAGTACGCTTAACTTTCACGGTGTGGAGGAAATGAAGGCGATTCAGGATAAGCACATGGCAGAGGATCGGTTGCACATTCCGCTTGTTTTTATGATGGATATTATCCACGGATACCGAACCATCTATCCCATTCCGCTGGCAAGGGGGGCATCCTTTGATCCCGATCTGGTTACCGAATGCTCCAAGATGGCGGCAAAGGAAGGAAGTGCGGGCGGTGTGCAGGTTACCTTTACTCCTATGGTGGACTATGTTCGTGATGCCCGTTGGGGAAGGGTCATGGAAACCTGCGGAGAGGATCCCTATCTGAACGGTGTGATGGGAGCGGCGCAGGTGCGTGCCTTTCAAGGGGATGACATTTCCGATCCCGATCATATGGCGGCATGTGTGAAGCACTTTGCGGCATACGGTGGCGCAGAGGCGGGAAGAGACTATAACACCGTAGAGATCTCCGAGCGGTTGCTTCGTGAATATTATTTCCCCGCATACAAGGCTTGCATCGACGCAGGTGTGACCATGCTGATGCCCTCCTTTAACTCCCTCAACGGCGTTCCTTCTATCGCAAACGAATGGCTGCTTCAAGACGTTTTGAAGAAGGAATGGAAGTTTGACGGTGTCGTGATCAGCGATTATAATGCCATCGGTGAGCTGAAGCGTCATGGAATCACGGGGGATGCCAAGGAAGCTGCCCGCATGGCATTTGAAAACGGATGTGACATTGATATGATGTCGGTGGGATACGGAAATCATTTGGCTGAATTGGTCAGAGAGGGAACCATCTCCGAAGAAAAGATCGATGAGGCAGTGCTAAAGGTTCTGGAGCTGAAAAAGGCATTGGGACTCTTTGAGGATCCGTATCACGGTGCATCTGAGGAGAAGGAGAAGGCACTCTGCCTTTGCGAGGAGCATCGGGAAATCGCTCGCAGAGCGGCAGAGGAATCGGCGGTTCTTTTGAAGAATAACGGTATTTTGCCTCTTCCCAAAAACGTCAAAAAGCTTGCTCTGATCGGTCCCTTTGCCGACAACCAGGAGATTCGAGGATCTTGGGGTTGCAACGGCAAAACTGAGGACTGTACCAGCATGTACATGGGTATCCGAAATCTTCTGCCCGATGCCGAAATTACGGTATGCAGAGGATGCTCCAACTATTTTGATGAGATCGGAGAAGAGGAATTCGAGGAAGCGGCTCGCATAGCGAGCGAGGCGGATGCGGTCATCCTTTGTCTGGGTGAGCCTCAGAAGTATAGCGGAGAGGGAAATAGCCGTGCTGATATCACTTTGCCGGGTGTGCAGGATGCACTGGCGCGCAAGGTCATAGCCGCTAATGCCAATACGGCGGTAGTTCTGTTCAACGGCAGACCCTTGGTGCTGAAGGAATTGGATGCGATCGCTCCCGCGATCCTTGATATGTGGTTCCCCGGAACCGAAGGTGGCAATGCGGCGGCAAGATTGCTCTTTGGTGACGCCAATCCTTCGGGAAAGGTTACCATGAGCTTCCCCAAGGCAACGGGACAGTGCCCCATTTATTACAATCATCCTTCTACGGGAAGACCCAAGAGATATCCCGAGGATCAGCATCAGCCCTATGCCTCCAGCTACATCGGATGCGGAAATCTGGCACTCTATCCCTTCGGACACGGACTTTCCTATTCCAACTTTGTTTATGAATCCATGGAGCTGGACCGTACATCCATGACCAAGGGTGAAAAAATCGCGGTAACGATTCGTGTTCGCAATGACAGCGACAGAGCAGGCAAAGAAGTTGTTCAGCTTTATATGCACGATCTGTATGCCTCTACCGTCCGTCCGATCCAATCCCTGATCGGATTTAAGAAGGTGGAGATCGGGGCAGGTGAAACGGCAACCGTTACCTTCGAGGTGACCGAGCCCATGCTTCGGTTTTACGACGCGAAATGCAATTTCGTTTCCGAGGCGGGAGAATTTACCCTTTCTACGGGTTATGCAGACAATCTGCTCTTTACTCAGAGCTTTTTCCTGAACGAATAACAAAAAAGAAGAAGGATATGCGGTTGCATATCCTTCTTCTTTTTGTTTAATTTGTGGGTACAAATGGCGGAAGCTCGGGGGTCAGTGACGGATCCAAGATATAGGTCTCAATGGAGATCGTTTTATTGGGGAGAAAGGTCATGATTTCGATCGGACCGTCCGCATACCAGGAGTGAACAGAAAAATCATCGGTATTGTGTTTTTCGTTCAACTCGGTGATGATACGAAGATTGAGGGCAGCACTGACCGCACTGGGCATTCCTACGGGGTAGGTCGTACCCGAGGTTCTTGCTTCGAAGCAGGTCTTAGAGGTCGGCCAAAGGCTATAAAGCGGATCAACGCAATTGTAGAGGCTGACTGTCAGACCCGTAGTTCCGTGATGGTTGATCTGCATCATATCGGATTTTAGGTAATTTCCGTAGATTTTTGCGGTAAGATCGCAAGGTGCCGCGATCGCATCTCCCGTAAAGAGGACGGTCATGCCGTCAATGGTCATACGGAAGAGCATGCTGGCGTCATTGGCATCGGTAGCAAGAGTGGGGTAAAGGGACTCCAACGTGTAAAGAAATTCAATCTCAATCTCTCCGACGGTGAATTTTTGTCCCGTATGCGGCTGAATGATCCGACAACCGGGGAAGTAGGTTTTGACATAGGTGGGAGCATGGAGATAAAGTCCCGTGCGATATCCGTCACTGTATTGGGTTTCCACACCGTTGTTATAAATCAAATTCTGCACGGTGACGATTGAATCGGTTTTGCAGTATTTGGGTGCAAAGGATTCGAATGCCTCGTGATGGTCGGGGCTGTCATGAGTAAAGATCCAAGCGGCAATGATGATTTGTTTTTCGCCTGCTTCATCGGTTAGCAGAGTGTGATCCAACATATATTCGTAAAGAATATCGCAATCCTGCGTTCCGTTTTTAGAATTGCACCCTCCGTCGATTACGATAAAACGACCGTCTCGAAGTGTGATGATGTAGGAAAGACCGCCTGCGTTCAATCGAGGATCGCAGTTGTTGACCGGCGCGTGCTTGGAATAATCCAGGGTCATAACTGAAAGCGTGTTGCTTTGCAAAAGCTGGCTTCCTTCATAGATGTCTTCATAATAAGAGTTGACATTTAAGGGATCGGAAAGAACAGTAAAGGAGTGATCATAGGCATAGTAGGAAAGATGTAAAAGTCCGCCTTCCTTTTGGAGCGTAACAAAGCGGTTACCGGTTTGTCCGTCGTTTGTATTATCTTGCAGAATGACGTACCCATCTTGCATCAAGTCGTTCAAATAGATATCAAGAGTGGAAAAATCCACCGATTCATAATGCATCTGTACGGTATTGTTTCCACATTCAATGGCTCCTTTATAGATTCCGTTCGGATAGTGAGGAAAATCTGCAAATTGAGTGGTCACCGTTTCTGTAACTCGCAGAGGGAGTGTGAGGGTCAGGGAGGAGGTAGCTTCATCATAGATGGAATATTGCAGAAATTTATTAAAGAGAGAGACCGCAATGACAGAGTTCTCGATGGTATGACCCGCGATCACAATCTTTGAACCTTCTACGGAAAATCCGTACTCGTTGAGTGCGAGCGACGCGCGAAACATCTCGCTTTCCTCGTATTTTTCTGTTATACCAAGGACAAGATCCAACGCGGTCGCATTATAGTCATATTGGTCAAAAACAGCAAACGACGCGCCGGCAATGGATTCCAAACGATTGACAAGGCTAATCGCTGATTCGTTGATTTTTTTGTGGGCTGTGTAATCTCGAACCACACGAGCGATGGAAACTCCGTTTTGGCTGAGAAGAAAAGTAGCGCAGGGACCATCTACCCATCGTTCTTCCGAGGAGACGGTCAAAAACGAATCGGAAAGCGTTGTCAGATACTGATCGGCAAACGAATCAATCGCCTCGGCCAAAAAGTAGTCGTTCCTTGCCGCAAGAACGATTTTATTTTCGTAAAACTCGATGGCAAATCCGCGGTCATCGGGAAGATTGCTCAGAAGATTGGCTGTTAGCGGGTGGGAAGTGTTTCCAAGCAAAATCTCTTTGTCCACGATATTCGGTTCCCCTTGATCTTTTTCTGTCGTCACCTCTATACCTACGGAGAAAAGCGCATCCTTCAGCGCTTTGGCGTGGGAAGTGACCGATGGAAGAGTGGAATTTTCGTAAATGATTTGAAACTCCGAAAGGTCATAGAGAAAGGAGGAGGGAAGAGAATCGGATTCGGTCTCCGCGTTTATTTCTGTTTCTACATCTGTTTCTGTTGGCGATTCGGAATCCGATTCGTTCAGTGATTCGGATTCCAACGGAGATGTGTTCTCGAATTCAGTCTCGATATGGGATTCGGATTCCAACGGAGATGTGTTCTCGAATTCAGTCTCGATATGGGATTCGGATTCGATTTCGGAATCTCTTTCCGAATCTCTTTCCGAATGATTTTCTGCTTCGATTGTATCAGAAAAACCTGGTTCCGTTTCATTTGTTTCCGACTCATGGTTCGATTGGCAAGCGCAAAGAAACAGGAATCCGAAGATCAAAAGAAATGCAAAGATGGTCAAAGGGAAGGAATAAAAAAACCTTTTCATTTACAGATGTTCCTTTCTGCGTTTGATAGGGGATGTTTTTCTTTATTATACCATCCTTGAAAAAACGTTGTCAATGGAAAACATGAAGGGGATAGGAAAAAAAGTGACAAAATGGAGGAGACCATTCTCAGTGAGAGAAAGGTCTCGAATTTTCAAAACGTCTTAGACAATCCCCATACAAATTTCTACGAGGAGGGCAACTACAACCACCAAGGCGGAAATGATGAAGCCGTGTAGCATGGGGCGAACCCCCGACTTTCTAAGACCCGAGAAGG
>JAFVRI010000184.1 GCA_017504335.1 Clostridia bacterium | reverse complement strand
GGCTGTGCGTAGCACGTGTAGCCGTCCGACGGTTTTCAACCTCAGAGAAAAAACAAAATCGTTTTACAAAAATCATGACGAGAACAATGCACAAGGGTCAAGAAATATTTTGTAATGAAAAGTTTTGCGGAGCTTTTTCAAAAGCGACCCGCATCCTCCGCATCCTCCGCGTCCTTCGCGTCCTATGCTCGGGAGGTGGAGATCATTTCATCCCAGGTGTAGCGGAGGAGCTTTTCGGGGAGGGGAAGAAGGGTTTCTTCCAGCTCGGGAAGAGAGTCTACCGTTCCGTTCAGATAATCGGACAGGCGATTTTTTGCGGATGTAAGACGGTAAAGAAGTCCTCCGAGACGAGCCTCTTGAATTTCAAAGCCGTGAGGCTTGTTTTCCTTGTACCAAAGGGTACGGAAGGTATCGATCATTACGCGCAGACGGTCCGCGGCGAGATCATAATCCGAAAGAAGAGCCGCAAGGGCATTCTTGTCGTTGCTTTGGTATGCGTTTCTGGTTTTTACACCCAGATCGTACTTTATCGCCAGAAAGTCTGCAAGGGCGGCAAAATGGGAAAAGAGGTAGGGGCGAGGAGAGACCTCGGAGTAGGCGGCGAGCTTCGTGGCGATCTTACCGTATTCCTGGGCACCGCCGTCCTTGACCAACACGTCGATGTAGCCGAGCAGAGGATCGTTGTATGTCATATATTTTGTAAATGCGCGCTTGGAAAGCTCAATGGATTCGGGCATATCAAGGAGCATCATCGTGTCAAAGTCCTCACCGGTGACCGCTTTGAAGTCGGTTTTTATGGTTTCCATGTCGGTCACACCGTCATGGAATTTGCGAATGGCAAAGAGGGAGGGAAGGACGGCATAGGGAGAGCATTCTCTGCCGTTGTCGCCCCAAAGCGTAATGAAAATATTGTCTACACCGTGAGCGGCGCAGGCTCTCATGGCAGGCTCCATGCTCTTGAGCGACCAACGGTTGTCGGGGACAAAGCCTCTCCAGGTCCAAGCGCCACCCGCAAACCATGTTTCTCCCTTGAATTTTTCATGGGCGGTGAGCATGGTATCATAGACCTCGTACTTGTCGGAATAATAATCCCAGTAGACAGGATCCACCCCATCGGGGCAGGCGGCAACCACCTCATCGGTAATGATGGAGGGATCGGTCAGGTAATATTGACCCGCATTGGCAAGACGGAAGAACATGTCCGACCAGATTAGAGGCTTGAAGCCGTATTTCTTGGCAATTTCGATCACACGGAGCAGATGCTCATAAATGATCTCAAAGCGGTTGTGAATGCCGTGAATATCTTTGTATTTGCCAAGCCCCAGCATATGTGCCTCGTCCATACCGATATGAACGTATTCCGAGGTGAAGCACTCTCGCAGGGTCTTGAACATATTCTCAATGAGGGCATAGGTTCGCTCGTCTCCCACCAAAAGAATGTCATCCGTATCACGGATGGGGGTATACTCCTCCCAACGGAAGATCTGCGACAGGTGCGCAAGGGTCTGAATGTTGGGGATCACCTCCATGCCGATGGAATGACAGAAGGATACGATGTCCTTGAGCTCCTCATGGGTATATCTGCCGCGCAGATAGCCGAAGTAGGGCTCCTCGGGGATCTCGTAGGTATCCTCTGTATAGAGCTGGATCATATTGTAGCCCATTTTTTTGAGTAAGGTGGCGAAGCTCTTGACCTCCTCCGGCTTCATTACCGCGTTTCTCGATGCGTCGATCATGACGCCAAACCGTTTTGCCATAGCATCCTCCGTTATATGGTTTTCTTTATGGGTATTATATCGTGCGTTGGAGATATTTGTCAATATAAAACATAAAAATGTTAAAAAAATAAAAAATTTTTGATTTAGGTCTTGCTTTTTTGATTTATTGTGATACAATAGAGGAGGTATCATACCAAAATCACTATTTCAAAACCAATGGAGGTACTGAAAAATGGCATACAAGATTTCCGATGAGTGCATTGCTTGTGGCGCATGTGCAGAGGCTTGCCCTGTTAACGCGATCAAGGAAGGCGATTGCAAGTACGAGATCAACGCAGACGAGTGCATCGAGTGCGGCGCTTGCGCAGAGGCTTGCCCTGTAGCAGCTCCCGCTGCCGAATAATCTCGGACGGTCCGAATACATACGGATAAAAATTGGGGTGTTGCGGTTGCTTCACCCCCAATTTTTTTGAAATGACGAAAGGAGGAGAGAGGATGCAAGAGCTATATGAGGACGAGCGGATGGATCAGGTCAACGATCATATTTCCCTCATTGCCAAGAAGGACGGTCTGACCTTTGGTACGGATGCGTTTTTGCTGGCATCCTTTGTCAAGCCCAAGCCAAGGGGCAGGGCGGTAGAACTGGGTACAGGTACGGGCATTGTCTCTCTGCTTTTGGCGGGTCGGCATCGGTTTGGCACCATCCACGCGGTGGAGGTGCAGAAGGATTTTGCCGAGCTTGCCGAACGAAATGTGCGATTGAACCGCATGGAGGATCGGATCGCGGTTCATCATGCCGATCTGCGAGAGCTTCGACCCGAGCAGATCGGTGGAGAGGCGGATGCGGTGCTTGCCAATCCGCCCTATATGAGAACCGACACCGGAAAAAGAAACGAATCGGATCGGAAGTATATCGCAAGACACGAGGTCTTTGGGGGCATTGAGGACTTTTGCCTTTGCGCGTCCCGCTTACTGAAGCACAGCGGCAGCTTTGTTTGTGTGTACCGTCCCGATCGACTTGCCGATCTGATGTCAGCGCTTCGCGTCAACCGATTGGAACCAAAGGTCATGGTCTTTGTGCATGCCGATGGGGAAAGCGAGCCGTCTATGGTGCTGCTTTCCGCCAAAAAGGGAGGAGCATCGGGCATGCGGATTCTTCCGCCCCTTCTACTTCACGATTCGAGTGAGACGGAAGGTGTGCGGACGCTTGGCAAGCGGGCACAGGCAATTTATGATACCCTGAGCTTTTGGGAGGAATAGAATGGAGCATATCAAACGGGTACTGAGTTATGTGAGACGTGCCGTGGACGATTACGACATGATCCGCGAAGGAGATAAGATTGCGGTGGGGGTTTCCGCGGGAAAGGATTCTCTGGCGCTTCTTTGCGCCATGGCGGAGCTGAGGAGATTTTATCCGAAGCCATTTGAGCTTTGCGCCGTTACGGTGGATATGGGCTTTGAGGGAATGGATTTTTCGGGCATCCAAGCGCTATGCGATGAGCTGGAGGTGCCGTATCACATCATTCACACCGAAATATCCAAGATTATTTTTGATGTTCGCAAAGAAAAAAATCCCTGCTCGCTCTGCGCGAAGATGCGCCGTGGGGCACTCTATCGCGGGGCAAAGGAGCTGGGATGTACATCCGTAGCACTCGGTCACCACTTTGACGACGTGGTGGAGACCTTCATGCTCAATCTGTTTTATGAGGGAAGGATCGGTTGCTTTCAGCCTGTGACTTATCTGTCCAATACCGACATTTACATGATCCGTCCCATGATCTATATGCCCGAAAAGGACGTGCGGTATTTCGCGGGGAAGGTGGAGCTTCCCGTGGTGAAATCGACCTGTCCCGCCGACGGCAACACCGAGCGGGAGGAAATGAAAAAGCTTCTTGCCCATCTGGAAAAGGAAAACAAGGGACTTCGTTACCGTATCTTCGGTGCCATTCAGCGAGGAGAGATCGATGGCTTCCGTATGGCAGGGAAGATGCAGGGCATGAAGCAATATGAGGAAGAGTAGAAAAATAAAAAAGCAGTCACGCTGTGTGACTGCTTTTTTATTGGGAAGCTTCTTGAGAGCTTCTCTCTTACGCTCTGGTAACCTTACCGTCGCGCAGGCAACGGGAACAAACGGCAACGGTCTTGGGGGTACCGTCAACGATCGCCTTTACCTTGCGGATGTTGGGCTTCCAGGATCTGTTGGTCTTACGGTGAGAGTGGGAAACGGACTGTCCGAAAACAACGCCCTTTCCGCAGATGCTGCACTTTGCCATATTGACACCTCCTTATGTGTGTGTGACGCATCGTCATCCATTTCAATTCATAGAACATTGCCTATTATATCATATACAAAACCAAAATGCAAGTGTTTTTTTGAAATTTCTTAAAATTTTTTTGATTGCTCCATAAAATTCACCAAATCCCGCACGCGGAAATCGTTTTTCACGTAAACGGTGAGAGGAGAGGGGAAGGAAGCATGCTCAAAAACCAGCTTGGCGATTTCCTCGGTTTCTCCTTCCACGGTTACGGACAGCTTCATGTCGTACAGCATGTCCTCCTTGAAGAAGAAGTATTCGGGGGGCATACGCTTGAGCAGGCTCTTTTTGCCAATGAGAAGCCGTCCCTTATCCAGATGGAAGGCAAAGGCAATGGCGACGGCATGGGGATAGATCACGTCCCGACCGACCGCGCGCTTTATGCGCATGTTCTTGTATTCCTCATAGCCAAAGAGCCGAAGGATCTCTCCGTCATTGGCAAAGCCGCAGCGGGACATCATTTCCTCGTTGTGCTCGAAATGAAAGGCTTGCAGGGTGCGGAGCGCCTTGCGGTCCGACGGAGCGGGGATCAGCGCAAGCAGGACGGAAAGGATCAAAAGCACAAAGCAGGTAAAGTAGGCGACACCGAAGGGTCTTACCTGAAAGAAGGTCAGGTAGATCAGGGGAAGAATGGCGATTCTTGCTCCCATGGTAATATTGCCCATATTCAGAAAGAAGAGAATTCCGTTTTTCATCTGTTACCGCCTCCTTCAAGGATTCCAAAGCAAAGCTCGCCGTCGGTGCGCGTGAGGCGGACGGGAAGGAGCTCTGCGTGAAGCGGTCGGTCTGAGGGGACCGCCACCTCCAAAAAATCGTCGGTGTGACCGTATGCCATGCCATCCTTATAGGTTTCAAAGAGTACCTCAGTAAAGGGGTCCTCCCGTATCGCCTCCTCTAGGAGAGAGCGACGCGCTGTGGCGGCGGCTTGCTCCAGGCGGTGGAGCCGTTCCTTCTTGATCTCCTCGGGGACCTGATCGGGCATTTGCTCCGCGGGGGTTCCCTTTCTCTTGGAGTAGGGGAAGATATGGACGGTCAGGAATCGCTCCTCACGGATAAAGCGCTCGGTTTCCAGAAAATCCTCCTCGGTCTCACCGGGAAAGCCCACGATCACGTCGGTGGTGAATTTGACACGGGGGATCGCGTTCCGCAGACGTGCCATGGCGGCTCTCGCCCCGTCGGCATTGTATTTCCGCTTCATCAATGCCAGCACGCGGCTGCTGCCGCTTTGCAGAGACAGGTGAAAATGAGGGGCTAAGGAGGAGAGAGGCGCGATCCGTTCCACAAAAGCGGGACGAAACAGGGAGGGATCCAGAGATCCGAGACGGACTCTGCCGATGCCTTCCAGGGCATTGACCTGCTCCAAGAGAGTGGCAAGGTTTTCGTCTCTTGACAGATCCTTTCCGTAGGAGGCGGTTTCGATTCCGGTCAGCACGACCTCCTTGCAGCCGCCCTCGGTCAGGGCACGAACCTCGCGGACGACCTCGTCTATGGGCTTGGAGCGAACAAGTCCTCTGGCAGAGGGAATGATGCAGTACGCGCAGCGGTTCTCGCAGCCGTCCTCGATCTTGATGTAGGCACGGGTACGTCCGAAGGTACGGATCCGCATGGGCTCAAAGGGAGCGCCCTCAATGGGGCGAACCGATACGGTGGGGAAGGGATTCTTTTTGCGCTCCCGTATCAGCCGAAGAATTTCCTTCGCGCACAAAAGCTTGTCGGTGTTGCCGATGATGACATCCACACCGTCGATGCGGGCAAGTGCCTCGGGGGCGGTCTGCGCCAGACATCCCGTGACCGCTACGACGGCATGGGGATTTTTCTTGATGGCACGTCGGATGAACTGCCGCGCCTTTCGGTCGGATTCCGCCGTGACAGTGCAGGTGTTGATCACATAAGCATCCGCTGCCCGATCGGGGGGCAGAATGAGGGCACCCGCCTCGGCAAGCGCCTCGGCGATGGCTTCGGATTCATATTGATTGACCTTACAGCCGAGGGTGTAAATACCGACGGTGAAATTCTCGTTGTGATTCATGGCTTGCTCCTTGGTTCTAATGGATTTATTTTATCATAAAGAGAAGCGTTTGTAAAGGGATTGTTTACAAAATTCCTCTTGCAAAAGACAGAAGGATTCGGTATAATAGTATCATCATTCTTTTACGGAGGCTTCATGAGAACCATAACCGTAGGGCGCAACGATGCGGGACAAAGACTGGATAAGTTTCTCGGAAAGGCGGTCAAGGGACTTCCGCAGTCCATGATGTATAAGCTGATCCGAACCAAAAAGATCAAGGTCAACCGCAAGAGAGCCGATCAAAAATACATGTTGGTCGAGGGAGACGAGATTCAGCTCTTTATCCGAGAGGAGTTTTTCGATTCCCCCGAAAAGGATACGGGGGCGCTGTCCCGTATTACACCTAAATTGAATATTGTCTATGAGGATGAAAATATCATGCTGCTGAACAAGCGTCCCGGGGTGCTTTGCCACGAGGATACGGCGGCAAGTGAAAATACCCTCATTATGCACGTGAAGGCGTATCTGGCGGGGAAGGGCGAATACGATCCCGTCTCGGAGCAATCCTTTGCGCCCGCCCTTTGCAATCGCATTGACCGCAATACGGGCGGCATCGTGATCGCCGCCAAGAATGCCGAGGCGCTTCGAGTCATGAATGAGAAGATCCGTCAGAACGAGATCTCGAAATTCTATCTCTGCCTGTGTCATGGGATCCCGAAGCGGAAGGAGGCTACCCTGCACGGATATCTGAAAAAGAATGCCGCTGACAATCTGGTGACGGTGAGAGACTCCGCGTTTTCGGGAGCCAAGGAGATCGTGACCAAGTACCGTGTGCTGGAGTCGCGGGGCGATCAAGCCCTTTGCGAGGTGGAGCTGGTGACGGGAAGAACGCATCAGATCCGCGCCCATATGGCGCATATCGGACATCCCCTTGTGGGAGACGGAAAATACGGCATCAATCGGGAGGAAAAGCAGAAGGGCTTTAAGTATCAGGCGCTGTATGCTTACCGATTGGCATTTGACCCTACGAAGGAGGAAAATTTGCTGTCCTATCTGGAGGGGAAAAGCTTTGAGCTGGACCGGAGAGAGATTTGGTTTTTGTAATCATAAAAAAGGAGGAGCATCATGAAACTTGATCAAAAGCCGTGGCGGCTCGGATTGCTTGCCGCAGGCGGGATTCTGACGGGGCTTTGTCTGGTGTTTCCCGTCCTTGGTGTGCTGGAATGGGTGAGCATGATCCCCGCGGGGCTTGTGATCCTTCGCCTCCTTGCCGATCCGAGTGTCCGCTTGCGCCGAATCTACGGTTATGGACTCTTCTTCTTTATGAGTTTCTATCTGACCGTGTTTCACTGGTTTCTCAGCATGTATCCCTTGGAGTTTGCGGGTGCGACCAAGGGAGAGGCGGCTGTGGTGGTGCTGGTGGCTTGGATGGGACTTTCCTTGGTTCAGGCTGTGGGCGGTGCCTTCATCTTTGTGCTTGGCGGTTTTTTGTTCCGAAGCTCCCTTGCCGAGCGATACCCGATCCTGCGACCGTTTGGCTTCGGTGTGATCTGGGCGGTGTATGAATGGACGCAGAATTTCGGCTGGTGGGGCGTTCCTTGGGGACGGCTACCCTTG
Organism: Clostridia bacterium; assembly: GCA_017504335.1. GTDB lineage: Bacteria > Bacillota > Clostridia > Oscillospirales > CAG-272 > HGM12713. The sequence goes on along the minus strand of JAFVRI010000184.1, from coordinate 2,177 downwards.
GGACAGAGCGGATTCCTTGTGGGAATGCAGACCGCATCTCTGTTTGGCTCCTATTTTATTACCTTCCTTTTGGTATCGGTCAACCTTCTCCTCGCATATATTTTCCTTGAGGCGTGGAAGAGAAAAGGGGCCTCGCTTCGGGATCTCGTTCCGAGAGGAGCGATCCTTGCGGTGGTGCTGATGCTCGTTTTTCAGTACGGCGCGGGAGCGGTACTCTATCTGAGAGAGCCTGCCGAGTCGGAGAGTCGGACGCTTCGCGTGGCGGCGGTACAGGGAAATATTTCCTCCAAATGGAAGGATCCCGACGCGACCGCAAAGGCAAGAAGGATCTACGGTGACGGAACAAGAAAAGCGGCTGAGCAGGGAGCGCGGCTGGTTGTCTGGCCCGAAACGGCGGCGACAAGCGTGATCGTCGAGCATGCGGACAACGGCTGGTACGAATTCTGCTCTCAGCTGGCAGTCGAGACCAATACCACCATTTTGGTGGGTGGATTTACACCCGCACCCGAAAAGGAATACAATTCGGTGCTTTGCTTTTTACCCGACGGATCGTTGCATGAAACGGTCTATCATAAAAGAAAGCTGGTTCCCTTCGGGGAGTTTGTCCCCATGGGGGAGCTGATCGAAACCCTGATCCCGCCTCTGGCGGAGTTGGTGCTGAGCGGGGCTGACCTGGAGCAGGGAAATGAGCCGAATACGGTGACCCTGAAGGAGGGATGCGTGGGTTCTCTCATTTGCTTTGATTCGATCTATGACCGCTTTACCCGAAGCAGCGTGCTGGAGGGGGCGGAGCTGCTCTGTCTTTCTACCAATGATTCCTGGTTCGGAGATTCCCGTGCGCTCTATATGCACAACGCGCAGGCAAAATTGCGGGCGGTGGAGAGCGGACGAAGCGTGATCCGTTCCGCCAATACGGGACTGACCACTTTGATTGATGAAAAAGGAAGAACCGTTGAGGAGATCCCCATTCAAAAGGAGGGGCTCCTTGTGGTCGACGCAGTGCTTTCGAGTGAAATGACCCTGTATACGAGGATCGGAAATCTCTTTGTTTTCGTAGGGATCGGCTCTCTTGGTGCGTGGATGATATGGGAGCTCTTTCGTGAAATTCACAAGAAATTCAAAAAAACACTTGACAAACCTGTGGAAAAGTGATAAAATCAACTTGTAGGTTTTTTAAAACATCACATAAGGAGGATCATTTAAGATGAAAAAAACCGTAAGAATTTTGGCAGTTGTTATGTCTGTTTTGATGCTTTGCCTGTGCCTCGCATCCTGCGGCGGCGGTGGACTGTCCGGTACGTACAGTGCTTCTGAGTATGGCACGAAGATCGCGTTTGATTTCAGCGGAAAGAACGTTGAAATGACCGTTTCCGCGGGTGGTCTGTCCTACTCCGTTGAGGGTAAGTACGAGATCGAGGACGACAAGATCACCTTCTCGTTTGATGAGCCCGATGAGGACGCTTCTTACCTTGAGAATATGCTGGAGGGCTTTGAGAGCTCCCTGGATTTCGAGAAGGGTGACGGATACATCAAGATCGAAGGACAGAAGTTCGAAAAGGAATAAGAGTATAACGATCAAAGGAGAGCCAACGGCTCTCCTTTTTGTTTGTACGGATATTCTTTCTCGGCGGTCCTAAAACAATCGCCTACCCATCACACAGGGACGAGAGGTCTGTATTTTTCCAAGCCACATTTTGTAATAAAAGTTTTGCGGATCTTTTTCAAAAGCGACCAATCGCGTCCTCTTCGCGTCCCCGCGTCCTTCGTGTTAACCCATCAATAGGAGCAGAAGCAAAAGGGGAAGGAGATCGTCGTGAGAATCGCCTTTGGAGATCAGGAGAATGAGACCGAGAATGAGCAGCTCCTCCGAGCCGATGCCGAAGGAACGGTCTCCCTTACCAAAGAATCCGGCAAGGGTAGGCTTGGAAACGGGCAGATCCTCCTTTTGTATACGTTCCTCCGTTTTAGGTGGCTCGGGGGGCGACTCGGAACGGATCTCCTCGGGCGGGGGTGGCTCTTCCTTGGGCGGGAAGGCATTGCCGCTGTAATTTTTGGGAATCCGAAGCGGAGGCGGACTCCGTCGGTCAAGAGGTTGGCGTGCGTACATGGCGATCTCCTTCGGATGATTCGTTGGGATGCAGAAGCTTCAGAAGCTCCTCGATCTGAGAGAAGCGAAG
>JAFVRI010000183.1 GCA_017504335.1 Clostridia bacterium | reverse complement strand
CTTTCCATTGATTTTCCGACAAAAATATGGTATTCTTTTGGTAGAATACAAAAAGGAGGATTTCCTATGTCCATTAAGATTTTAAATGAAGAAAACAGAATCATTCTCCGCACAAAAAATACCATGTATGTCATGGAAATTCTGTACGGAAAATATCCTGTTCACCTCTATTACGGCAGAAATCAAAAAAATCCCGAGCTGACCTTTGAAAATCACTACTGTGCCTTCTCTCCCTACTATGATGAGCATGGAACCAAATTCTCTCCCGATACCGCTATGATGGAATATCCCTTCTTCGGTATGGGCGATTTTCGCGCCTCGGCTTTGCGCCTGTACGATTCGGTGGGCGGTACCAACATCACCGACTTCGTGTTCCGCAAGGCGAAGAAATTCAGAGGCCGTCCCGACCTTGGCGGACTTCCCGCAGCCGAGGGCGCATCCGAAACCCTGGAGCTGATCATGGACGATCCCGTGACCCGTGCGGAGCTTCACCTGTACTACACCCTCTTCCCCGCGTCGGATGTGATCTCCCGTTCCTTTATGATCAAAAACAAGGGCAAGGGAGATTTGGAGCTTGAAAAGGCAATGAGCCTTGCCTTGGATATTCCCAAGGGGGATTACGATCTCATCAGCTTCCAAAGCACCTACCCTCATGAGCGTGCCATGTGCCGCGAGCCCATTTATCAGGGCAACCGTCGCATTGTCAGCCGCCGCGGCTCCTCCTCGCACCATGCCAACCCCTTCTTCATGATCGTAGATCGGAAGGCAACCGAGACTCGCGGAGATGCCTTTGGCTTCAACTTTGTATATAGCGGTAGCTATCTGGATGAAATTGAGAAGGATCAGAACGGCATGATCCGTGCCATGGTCGGCTTGGGTGAGGAATCCTTCCATTACCTTCTGAAGCCCGGTGAGAGTTTCACCTCCCCCGAGGCGGTCATGTCCTATTCCTCCAAAGGTATCGGTGAGCTGTCCCGCAACTTCCACCGCTTTACCAAGAATCATATTCTGAAGGAATCTCCCTATCCTCTCCGTCCCGTGGTCCTCAACTCCTGGGAAGCCTTCTACTTTAAGATCAACGAAGAAATCATGGTAGACTTCGCAAAGGGTGCGGCTGAATGCGGCATGGACATGGTGGTCATGGATGACGGATGGTTTGGCTCCCGCCGCAACGATAGGGCAGGTCTCGGTGACTGGACTCCTTGCCCCGAGCTCTTCCCCAACGGTCTTGGCGCATTTATCAAACGGGTACAGGATACAGGTGTGAAATTCGGTATTTGGATCGAGCCCGAGATGATCAACCCCGACAGCGATCTTTACCGCGCTCATCCCGATTGGGTCATCTCCTGCGAGGGAAGAGACCGTATGCTCTCCCGCCACCAGATGATCTTAGATATGGCAAACCCCGATGTGGTGCAATACCTGAAGGACTCCTTCGACAAGTGCTTTGAGGGCATCCGCATCGACTACTTCAAGTGGGATATGAACCGCAACATGAGCCATGCGGTATCTCCCTATCTTCCTCCCGAGAGAAAGAGAGAATCGGCATTCCGCTATATGCTGGGTGTCTACGAGCTGTACCGTTGGCTTTTGGAGCGCTTCCCCGGTGCTATGATCGAAAACTGCAGCGGAGGCGGCGGACGCTTTGACCTGGGCATGATGTCGGTCTCCACCCAGATCTGGACCTCGGACAACACCGTTCCCGAGGACCGTATCTTCATTCAGTACGGTACCTCCTTCGGTTATCCCGCATCGGTCATGAGCTGTCACGTAGCCAACCGCCGTTCCGAGGCAACCGATCCCCGTCGCATGGACTTCGGCTATGCGGTGGCATTGGGCGGCCCTCTCGGATATGAATTTAACATTCTCAAGGTCAGCGATGAGGTCAAGGAAAAGATGAAGCAGCAGATCCGCGATTACCGCAGATACGAGAAGCTGATTCTGAACGGCGATCTTTACCGCTTGAAATCCCCCTACGAGGACGGCTGCTATGCCTACTATTACGCAAAGCCCGACAACACCGAGCTGTTGGTCTATTACCTGCAAGTCAAGGGAGATCCCAAGCAAAGGACGCACAAGCTGAAGATCGCCAATGCCATTCGTGGAGTAACCTATCGCGATACCCGTTCGGGTCTCGAGGTATCGGGAGACGATCTGCGCCGCGGTCTTATGATCCAAGCAGACAAAGACGATGCCTACGCAAGGATCTTCCACTTCACCCTGTACGGCTCGAGCCTGAAGTATTGAGAAACCCCAAACCAAACGGGAGGAGCAAGCTCCTCCCGTTTTTGATTTCTCCCTTGTTTATTTTCGGGAACTTCGATAAAATTCCTTGACTCTTTCTTTCATTTGTGATATACTAAGAATGTTGAATTTTATCAAAAAAGCAAAGGAGATCCTTACTATGACCCGTCATCTGTTGCAGCCCTTCGATCTGTCCCGTGCAGAGACCGAACGGATCCTTGATCTGGCTTCCTCCATTGAAGCCGATCCCGCTCTCTATCAGGATGTTGCCGCACGCAAGAGACTTGCGACCCTCTTCTATGAAGCCAGCACGCGCACGCGTCTGTCTCACGAAACCGCCATGCAAAAGCTGGGCGGTGACGTTATCGGCTTCCCTTCCGCGGACGTTTCCAGTGTCAGCAAGGGCGAGACCATGGAGGATACCGTACGGGTCATTCAGGTATATGCCGACATCATTGCCATGCGCCATCCTACAGCAGGCGCTCCCATGCTGGCGGCAAAATATTCGAACATTCCGATCATCAACGCAGGTGACGGAGGCAACGAGCATCCCACCCAGACCCTTTTGGATATGCACACCATCAAGAAGCGTCTCGGACGTCTGGACAACTTCACCATCGGCTTCTGCGGGGACTTGAAGTACGGCAGAACCGTTCACTCCCTGGCAAAGAGCCTGACCCGCTACACGGGCATCAAGTTCTATTTCATCTCCCCCGAGGAATTGAGGATGCCCAAGGCGTGCATCACCGAGGGCATGGATTACGTGGAGACCGACAGCTTAGAGGATGCCATCGGAAATCTGGACATTCTCTACATGACCCGTATTCAGCAGGAGCGTTTCGCATCTCCCGAGGAATATCTGAAGTTCAAGGGCGTGTATATTCTGGACGGTGAAAAAATGAAGCTGGCAAAGCCCACAATGGCAGTGCTTCATCCCCTGCCCCGTGTGGACGAGATCACCCCTGAGGTGGACGACGATCCCCGTGCCGCCTACTTTGAGCAGATCCAAAGCGGACTTCACGTGCGCATGGCGCTCATCATGGCGCTCCTTGGCTTGAAGGATCCCAAGACCGGCAAGCACATTTTGGACGAACAGTAAAACGAAAAGAACCCCCACGGCGATCCTTCGGATTTGCCGTGGGGATTTGTTTTTTCTACTCGGCAGGGATTTACTCCCGCCGTTTTGTATGGAATAATCCCTTATTTTCTCGGGACGTCGCCCACCATTTTCTTCTCCTGTATGCGTCATCCTGAGCGGAGCGGATGCGGAGCCGAAGTTTTGGTGAGGGAGCGAAGCGAGCCGATCCAAAACCGAGGAGCGAATGCGACGATGGGATCTCCTATGGCATCCCATTCACAGATTGAATCAATGAATATATTCTCATGACAAAAAAGGTATTGAAATCCCTTAGGGGATCCTGCTCGGCTGAACGCCTCGCACTTTTGCTTGTTCGCCAAGGCTCAACCCGCAAAAGTTCGACTCCGCTCAGGATGACGCACGATTTGATGTATCATTGCTTCGCCTTTGTTTTTCGGCGGGAGCAAGCCCCCGCCCTACAAAGAAATGGGCAATATTCTTTCGGTCACACCCATACCACCGTAGGGCGGGGGGTTTACTCCCGCCGTTTTGTACGAAATAAACCCTTGTTTTCTCGGGGCGTCGAGGACGTCGCCCCCTACAGGGAATGGTGGAATGCCCTTGCAATTCTCCTAAATAAGCAATCGGATATGACTTTGTTTATATAGGAGAATATGCAACAGGATCAAATGAATGTATTCTTTCACTCAGGATGACACACTATTTTATGTGTATGTGGTTTGCCCTTTTTTACCGCTCTTCTTTAAAGATCCGATATCCGATCCGTTCGATCTTTTGAAGGATCACCTCATCCGCTACCTCTTCCGCATAGGAGACGGTCAGCATTCCCCGTTTGAGATCGACCCTGCCCGCCGCACCGTGAAGGTCGTTGACGGCTTCCTCTATCCGTCTCTTGCAATGCTCGCAGTGCATCCCCTCCACACGAAAGGTCTTTTGGTAGCGGATTCCCTTGAGTTTTTTCTTTTTCGGGCGATAGTCACCGCCTCCGCAGCAGCCACCCTGTCCGCGAAAATGCTTGATCGCCGACAGGATCCCGACCGCCACCACAGCGATCACGATTCCGATGATGATATAGTTTTCCATCGCTCCTCCCTCTTTTCGGGAAAAGGGATGTGTGCCACGGCACACATCCCTTCCGTTTATTTATCTGTACGGTCATTCTTTTCGGAGTGATTGCATCCGCCTTGGCAATTCCCTCCGCACTGCTTTGCGTAGGGACAACCCACGCATTTTTCTCCGCGTCTTTTCGCGCGGATGATGTAAAATGCCGCTGCGCCAACGATCAGAACGATCGCAGCGATGGCAATATAATCAACAATTCCCATTATACTTTCAAGGCGTACTCAGCCTTCATCTGTTTTTTCTTTGCGAGGATCGCCACAGTAAAGATCACCGCAATGGCAAGGACAATCGCCCAGCCAACGATAGGCATCCAAGAAGCACCCAAGCTTCCGCCCGTAAAGAGCGTACCGAAGAAGAACACAAGGAATCCGACCGTATAGCCAACCGAGAACTGAATTCCGATGCCCGCAAAGAGCCACTTCTTGCTCTTGATCTCGGCGTTCATCGCACCGATTGCCGCGAAGCAAGGAGGTGTAAAGAGGTTGAACATCAGGAACGCAAGTCCCGCTACCACCGAAATACCACCCATATTGGATGCGGTGATCGCGCCGACTGCCTCCAGATCCTCGTTGATCAGCTCCTCAAACATAAATACGGTAGCCAAGGTGGAGACCACGCACTCCTTGGCAATGAAGCCGGTCACAGCCGCTGCCGCCAGCTGCCAGAGTGCCACACCCACGATGGGAGCGATCACGTATCCGATGGGGGTTGCGATGGATGCCAAAATCGAGGTGGAGGGATCTTCCACTGCCTGGAAACTCCAATTGTAGGTCTGCATCATATAGACAACGAAGTTACATACGAGAATGACCGTTCCCGCCTTCACGATGTACGCCCAACCTCTCTGACACATGGACTTGAATGCCAACCAGAAGGAAGGAACCTTATATTCGGGAAGCTCCATGATAAAGAAGGATTTTCTCGCCTTATAGCCGTTCAGGGCATTGATGAGAAGCGCACACAGAAGAATGATGACGATTCCCACAAAGTACATGGTCACACCAACCCAAGCGGACTCGCTGAAGAACGCACCCGCAAAGAGCGAAATGACAGGAAGCTTTGCGCCACAGGGCATAAAGGGTGCGATCATAGCGGTGGTTCTTCGCTCTCTCTCATTGCGAATGGTACGGCATGCCATGACACCGGGGATGGCACAACCGGTTCCGATGATAAAAGGGATCACCGATTTACCCGAAAGGCCAACCTTTTTGAAGATGGGATCCAGTACCACGGTAGCACGTGCCATGTATCCGCAATCCTCCAGAAGACCGATCAGAAAATACATCACCATGACAAGAGGCAAGAAGCCGACAACTGCCGCTACACCCTCAAGGATACCCTCAAGGACGATTGCCTGAACCAGATCATGGGCACCCTCCAGCCAGCCCGCAACAATTTCCTTAAACCACCCGATACAGTCCACAAGACCCCACAGATGGGTCTCACCCACGTCCAGTCCCTCGGACAGCCATACACCGGGACCCGCCTGGGAGATCCAGAACACTGCCCACATCACCAGTGCGAAGATCGGGATACCCAACCACTTGTTGGTCAGGACGCTGTCGATCTTGTCGCCGACATTGCGATCCTTGGTCAGAACCTTACGAGTCTCAACCGTCTTTACGATCTCATTGACAAACGCAAAGCGCTTGCGGTCTGCCTCCTCGACGGCAGTCTTATCACCAAGATCAATCTCGTCCTGCACGTAGGGAGCCTTCTGCTCGGTTCCGACGCGAGCGATTACCGCCGCCATCAGCTTTTCCAAGCCTTTGGACGAGGTGGAAACGGTGGTGATGACGGGACAGCCCAGCTTTTCAGACAAAGCCTCCGCGTCGATCTTGGTGCCCTTCTTCTCGTTCAGATCACTTTTATTCAGCGCAACCACCACGGGGATCCCCAGCTCCAAAAGCTGTGTTGTAAAGAACAGACTTCGACTGAGATTGTCCGCATCCACGATGTTGATGATGGCATCGGGATTTTCCTTTTTCACGTAGGAGCTGGTAATGCTCTCTTCGCTGGTAAAGGGGGACATGGAGTACGCACCGGGAAGGTCAACGGCAATCAGCTGCTCCTTGCCCGCATACGCCTTTTTGATGGGGTGTTCTTTCTTGTCAACGGTAACACCTGCCCAGTTTCCGACCTTCTCACTGCTTCCGGTCAGGGCATTGTACATCGTTGTCTTGCCTGAGTTGGGGTTACCTGCCAAGGCAATTCTCATGGGGTGGTTCCTCCTATTTCTGATCCTTGCGGATAAAATTTACTGTCGGTTTATTCGGTTAGCGACCGCTAACCAACAAGGCAAAAAAATAATCCGATACGATTGGTATTCCTGCGGCATACAAGTTCAAACCCTCAATTATCATACCGTGATTCTTCGCGGTTAGCGGTTGCTAACCGAACATATTATACTTCAAAAATCCTTTTTTGTCAATTATTTTCGATCAATTTCATAAACTTTGTATAAGTCAACAATTTCGCGTCGGGCATTGTTGGTTCAGATTCGTCAAAATGCACAAAATTTTGGATTTTACTTGAAAACAAAGCGAATTTATGGTATAATAAATCAACAAATTTGTGGAAGGAGGAGTTCCATGGCGCTTCATGAATCGGGGCAAATGTATCTGGAAGCCATTTACGTGTTGCTGCAAAAGAATGAAAAGATCCGCTCCATCGACGTGGGTGCGTATTTGGGATACACCAAGCCTTCCGTGAGCCGTGCGCTGGGAATTTTGAAGAACGAGGCATACATTGCGATGGATGCCGAGGGCTATATTACCCTGATGCAAAAGGGCAAGGCATTTGCCGAGCAGCTTTACGAGCGGCACACGGTGCTGACCAATATGCTGATCGCTCTGGGCGTTGACGAGGAGATCGCCGCCGAGGACGCCTGCCGCATTGAGCACGTCATCAGCGATGAATCCTTTACCGCCGTCAAACGGCACTATTTGAATTATAAGAAATAAACCAAGGGCTGACCGATCGGTCAGCCCCTTCTTTATATTCAGAATTGATAATTGGGATAAACGATCTTCCCTGTTTTGGAGGATTCGATGATGGCAAGGCAGGCCTCTACCGTTTTAGCGCCTTCATATACGTTCATTTCGATCTCTTTCTCGTTGATGAGTGCGTCCGCAAAAGCGCGGAATTCCTCTGCCGCATTGTGGTTGTTGACCTCGACGGGAACGATCTTCGGGGTGGACGCGCCGTGTCCTTCCTCGTTCATCACGTAAACCTCCATGGTGTCCGACTTGTTGTCGAAGATCAGAGTACCCTTGGTTCCGTAAATGCAGGTGCGCATGGTGTATCCTCTCTTACAGCCCGTGGATACGAACACCTTACCCATGATATCGCCCGGGAATTTCATAATCGCCAGATTGGCATCATCGTATTCCACATAGGGAAGCATTTTGTGAGTACCGTGAGCATAGATCTCCGAGGGGTCTGCGCCCACCAGCCAGCGAAGGAGATCCACCGCATGGCATCCGCCACCGACCACGCCGTTCCGCACGGGGTCGCTTCTCCAGTTTTTGGGATTCTTCTCGAACATCCGAACGTAATCGTGAGCGTACTCCGACTCCACAAAGTAAAGCTCGCCGATGGTTCCGTCGTCAATATATTGCTTTGCCTGAACAAACGCGGGAGTAAAACGGCAGATCTGTCCAATCATGAATTTGCATTCGGGATGCGCCTCCACTGCCTTGACAATGCCCTCCAGATCCTCTCTCGTCAGCGCCAGGGGCTTTTCGCACATCACGTGCTTTCCTGCCGCAAGGAGTGCCTCGACCTGCTCTCTATGTTGCTGGTCGGGGGTGGCAAGAATGACCGCATTGATTTCCTTGTTGTTCAGAATATCGTGATAATCGGTAGTACGTTTTTCCTCGGGAATTTCATTCTCTTCCCCAACCGTTTTCAGGCGTTCGGGATCCGTGTCGCAGATCATGCCGATCTTCGCGCCGTAGGCAATGGCACCCTTCAGATGCAACGCACCCATGCCCAAGCCAATCACACCAACTACCATATTTTCCAGCTTCATCGTTCGATCCTCCTTTTAGGATATTACAGATTCATTATATCAAATTCGCAAGGAAAACACAATGACAAATAGATAATATTCGTTTGAAAAATTGATAAATTCAAAAAACGCTTATGACACGGACAGAAGCCGTCATCATAAGCGTTTTTATTTTACAGAAGAATCTGTTACTGAGCAGCGTCAACGATCGCGGTGAACTTCTTGGCAACCAAGGAAGCTCCGCCGATCAGACCGCCGTCCACGTTGGGCTTTGCCAGAAGCTCGGCAGCATTTGCGTCGTTCATGGATCCACCGTACTGGATGGTTACGGTCTCGGCAACCTCTGCACCGTACATATCAGCCAGAACCTTACGGATCTCGCCGCAGGTCTCCTCTGCCTGCTCGGGGGTAGCGGTCAGACCGGTACCGATTGCCCAAACGGGCTCATATGCGATGATCACGTTCTTCAGTGCCTCCGCGTCAACGTCAGCCAAGTCGAGCTTGGTCTGCATGGAAACCACCTCGTTGGTGATGCCTGCCAATCTCTGCTCCTTTACCTCGCCCAGGCAGAGAATGACCTTCATGCCCGCAGCAAGCGCCGCCTTGGTACGAAGGTTTACAGTGGTATCGGTCTCGCCGAAATACTGTCTTCTCTCGGAGTGACCGATGATAACATACTCTACACCGATTGCCTTCAGCATATCTGCGGAAACCTCACCGGTGAATGCGCCCTTTGCCTCATAGTGTACGTTCTCCGCACCGATCTTGATGTTGGAGCCCTCAGCTGCCTTCATAGCGGCAGCGATGGTTACATAGGGAGCACAGAAAATAATATCGCAATTGTCCTTGCCG
>JAFVRI010000182.1 GCA_017504335.1 Clostridia bacterium | reverse complement strand
CATGAAAACGGCTCTTTTTTTAGGGCGCCTCGATGATAGGTTCTTCGTTCTCCGCTTTGGGGTAGAGATGGAAGAAGTGATCCTTCGAGGAGAGAAGATCGGTTACGGTTACAGGCGTCAGCTGTTCCTCGGCAAGAGGGGACAGATACCACTCGTCTGTATGGTTGGTCTCAAGGTTCTTTTGATCGGTCACCGTGGGCAGGAGCAGATCCGAGCCCGACAGAACGCCCTCGGCATCGTAGTAGCTGATAAGCTTGGCACGGCGGTCGGCCAGATCAGCTGAATGGGAGGGGGGACGGCTGACCGAGGTGCAGGGCTTGGATTGAAGCCGCTGTGGCTCATGGTAATAGAGTGTGCCGTCCAGATTCAACAGAAGGGAGGTTGCGTAAATGGGATATCCGTCATCGGCGGTTTGGATGGAGCGAATGGAGGAATAGGTAAGGATCCCGCGCTCCTCGCGGTCGTCACCGATGTAAAGATCATAGGTCCCATCGAAGGCATTTGCCAGATATGCGTCATCCGCCAAGGGAAGAATGGTGTTGTACTCGAAATCCACCAGGGTTTCCACATCCCCGTCCGCAACGGTTACCACTCCGCAGGCACGGCGCAGGAACAAGACAAATCGGTTGTGTTCTCCGTAGATTATGTTTTCATAAATGGGCGGAAGCAGAAGCGTTCCGTTCTCGGATGCAATGCCGAAATGCTCGGTGCCTGTCAAAAGCGCGTTGTGATCGATTACGGTGGAGATCTTCAAATACAGGGAGGCGGCATTGGAGCCGTCCTGCAGCAGATCCGAAACATAGTAGGGAACCGAGGCGCATTCAATCAGGCGGTTGGTTTCATCATAGCGGTAGATACGGCTTCCCGTGGAGTGATGGATCACCAACGCGTTTTTGGCGGGGAAGAATTCATAAGGGTGGCTCATCAAGAGCTTTTGCCCCAGCTCCTTTACCTGCAGGGAGGCGGTAGAGAATGCCTTGGAAGAGGCAAGGGCTGTGCGGTAAAGCGCGAAATATCGGGTGTTGGAAATTCCCGACTGCTTGTCCTCATAGCGAGTCAGTCTCAAAAGAATGGTCGGAATGCCGCTTTCACGATCATAAGGATCGGCAAGCAGGGCATGGGTTTCGCAATATTCAAAGGAAAGGCGCGCAAGATCGGTATCCTTGGCTGCCACGCTGATGGTCAGTGTATTGTTGACGGGATCCAGAATATCAAAGGCTTCCTTTTGATAGGAGGTTCCCAGTGCCCACAAAATGCCTCCGTGGCAATAGAAATCAATGGCATGGTAGGAATTGCTGCTCTCCTGGTTGGACGCAAAGGGGGTATAGATGCGATAGAGCGGTGTTCCGTCCTGATCGTTCTTGACAAACAGATAGATGGGGGAGGTGACATTTTCCCGGCAGAGATCCTCGGGCAGCTTCAGCGATTCGTCCGATGCCAGTCGTTTTTCTACTACCTTTCCGCTTTCGGAAACGAAGAAATATGCATGGGCGCTCTGATCCAGCTGCTTGTTATGAGTCGGGCTGGTAAATACATGGCAGACGTCGGTGGTCAGTTCATGGAGCATCATGTCGTCGTAGGAGGAGCGCAAAAGCTCTTTTCCGTCGGTGGACAGATAGATCCATCCCGGATGATCCGGGGAGGTTGCCTGCAGAAAGCCCTCCTGCTCAACAACCGTCTGATAGGAGGTGGTCTGTCGATCGGCGGGACGGATGACATCGGTTACATGCTCATGGAGTCGCTCCACCACGATGCAGTTTTTGATCAACCGAAGGGTGGAAAGATCGTATTCTGCACCCTGAAGGAAGAACGCGTGATCGGCGGAAAGAAGGAAGATCGCGTCATCGGCGGAATCCGTGTCCGAGCTTCGGTATTGGAATGCCCAGCTCTTATCGGGGGAGAGCATAGGGGCATCCTCGCCCACCGAGAGAAGCTCTCCGTTTTGAGAATAGATGCTGTGGGTATCGTCATCCACAAAGTAATGCGTGGGATCGCCCTCTTCCTTTTCAAAGGAAAGAAGGGAAAGTCCACCACCCTCGAATAGCTTTTTTCCATGGGTAGAAAAAACGGTATTCTGCTTTCCGCGGTTGTCGTTTTGCGCGATCAGATAATCGTAGGACGCGTCCTCTGTGTCCAGTCGCTTGGCAGAGAGACGGAGAAAGGTCTGCGTGAGGATCAGCTCATTTCCGGTTTCCGTTTCGTTGACCGCAGACATCTCCGAGGAGAGGGAGCGGAGCGAGATCGCCGCCATACGGGAATTGGTATTGTTGGTGAAGATCAGGAAGGGAAGAGATGCCTCGGACAGAGAGAGATTCTCTCCCGCGATCCGATATTCCGTTCCGTCGGCATGAACCAGCCAATAGTTGGTGCTGTCCGCTTTTTTCGCGAGATAAAAGCCGTACAACGGACGGGTGGTGAATTCCGATTCGTCTGTCTCGGTATAGAAATCGTTGACGCTCTTCAGATACGAATAGCTTTCTCTGGATTTCTCACCGTTGACCACCAAATGAAACGCACCGTCCTCGGATACGATCATGACCTTGTTATAGATATTGTTGTCCACGTCATCATAGGATAGCTTCTTCAGATAGCCTTCATCCAAAAAGATGGATACGATGACCGTGACGGTCAAGACAACGAGAAGCGCAATGATGATTACGAGGAGCCATTTTGTGGATTTTTTCATAAATCATTCCTTTCCCAACCGATCAGCCACGGTTGGATCGCTACATCATACTATATTATAAACGATAGAGAAGGATTTGTCAAGGACAAGCGAAGAGGAAGGGAGGAAAATGGCGAGATATGGCGAAAGCCCCTTGACAACAGAAAAAAAACGTGATAAAATGAAATGAGTATATGAGGATCTGATTCAAAAGAATACGGATGGAAAAAACGATGAATAGAAAACTGTTGTTGGGATTGGTGGATACCGCAGCCTTCCTGGGAGCCTTTCTTGTGGCGGTGCTGACGGTGGGGACGGTTGGAGCCATAGGGTGGATCGATTGCCTGCTGTGCGCGGGGATCTTATACGTCACGCTGTTGGTCGCCCGTCTTTTGATGCGTATCTACCTGAATGTGTGGCGCTATGCCTCGGTGGAGGTATTCATAAAGATGATCGCGACCGATGCGGCAGGTACCTTGATCGGTGCTGTTATTTGCTTGATTGTGATCGGATGGGGCAGTCTTGCCACAACCCTGTTTGCGGGTTGTCTGACCGCCATGGCTACGGTGCTCAGCCGTTTGTTTTACCGCTATCACAGGGTGCATAAGTATAAGAATATTGACAAGGATAAGAAGATCAATGTGGCGATCGTCGGCGCGGGCGCGGTTGGCGTTCAGCTGGCGATGGAGCTTCTGAACAGCAAAACCTCCCACTATTATCCTTTTGTGTTTATCGATAAGGACCCCATAAAGGCGGGCAAACGAATTGCGGGAATTCGTGTTCTTCTTGAAAATGAGGAGACGCTGAACTATTTGAAGCAACAGCCCATTCAGGAGATCTTTATCGCTATTCCCAAAATGACGGGTGAGGAGCTGAATCGCCTGCGGGATTATTATGCCGCAACGGGCTGCAAGATAAAAATTTACGATCGACCCATCTCTCACTTGAACGATGACCGTGAGGACGGTCACCGTATGATCCGTGATTTTCGTATTGAGGATCTTTTGTTCCGTCATTCCTTGGAGATCAACAGTCGTGAGACCCGATCCTTTTATGAGAATAAGGTCATTATGGTGACGGGAGGAGGAGGCTCCATCGGAAGCGAGCTTTGCCGACAGCTGGCAAAGTGTCATCCGAAGCGGTTGATCATTCTGGACATTTACGAAAACAACGCCTACGACATTCAGCAGGAGCTGATCCGTGAGTACGGAGAGCAGCTGGATCTGCGGGTGGAGATCGCGTCGGTTCGCGATCGCGCGCGGTTGGCATGTTTATTTGATTATTACCGCCCCGAGGTGGTATTTCACGCCGCGGCGCATAAGCATGTGCCCCTGATGGAGCATAGCAATTGCGAGGCAATCAAGAATAATGTCATGGGCACCTACAACGTGGCGGACATAGCAGAGCAGTACGGAACTGAGCGGTTCATTCTGATCTCTACCGATAAAGCGGTGAATCCCACCAACATCATGGGCGCGTCCAAGCGGATGTGTGAGATGGTGATCCAGTGCCGTACCGACAGCAAGACCTCCTTTGCGGCGGTCCGCTTCGGCAACGTACTTGGCTCCAACGGCTCGGTGATCCCGCTTTTCCGCAGACAGATCGAGCAGGGGGGACCGATCACCCTGACCGATAAGCGGATTATCCGATATTTTATGACCATCCCCGAGGCAAGCCAGCTGGTGATGCAGGCGGGTGCCATGGCAAAGCGCGGCGAGCTGTTTGTACTGGATATGGGACGTCCCGTAAAGATTCTGGATCTGGCGGAGAATATGATCCGTCTGTCGGGATATACCCCTTATAAGGACATTGATATTGTGGAGATCGGTCTGCGTCCGGGTGAAAAGCTCTATGAGGAGCTGCTGATTGCCAACGAGCGGATGAGCCGTACGGAAAACAAGATGATCTTCATTGAGTACGATACCCCTCTGAGCCGTGAGGCGGTGGAGGAAAAGCTGGCGATCCTCAGAAATGCGCTGGAGACCGCCAAGGGCGAGCTGGAATCCGAGGCGATCCGAAAGGCAATGAAGGAGGTCGTTCCTTCCTTCCGCGATCCCGAGGAGATCAACTCCCAGAAAAAAGAACTGCAAAAGCAGGGCTGTGTGAAATAAGTACATAGAAGAAAAGAGCGGGATACTTCATCGGAGCATCCCGCTCTTTTTTGATTCTACCTTTTCACTATTCACTATTACCTATTACTTTCAAAAAACTTCTCGGACAAATTTAGTGAAAAGTGAAGAGTGAAAAGTGAAAAAGTAAAAAACCTTCCCGAACTTCGTCCGAGAAGGTTTTTGGCGGAGAGGGAGGGATTCGAACCCTCGTTGGGGTATTAGCCCAAACACGATTTCCAGTCGTGCGCCTTAGACCAGCTCAGCCACCTCTCCACACGACCCGTATATTATATCACAGCTTTTTTGAAAAATCAAGAGGTTTTTCGAAAAAAGTTCAAAAAAATTTACCACAAAACAAAAAACAGAATGGCAAGCACATGGCAAATGCTTCCGAACAGAGTCAGAAGATGGAAAATTGAATGAAAATACCGCTTTTTCTTTCCAACCTTAAAAAATATCGCACCTGCCGTATAGAGGATGCCTCCGCCCAGTACCAGCGAGAAACCGCCCCATTCCAACACCTCAATGGCTTTCGGCATGGTGGGGACGATCGCCCATCCCAGTCCGATATAGCAGATCATGCTAAACACCTTATATTTGGCAATGTCAATGGCGGTCAGGGTGCAGGCAAGGGCAGTCAAGCCCCAGATCACGCCGAAGGTCACCCATGCCGAGACGGGATAGCGCTCCGCCATGCCGCAGATCAGAATGGGGGTATAGGTGCCCGCAATGAGAAAATAGATGGTGCAATGGTCCAGGATCTGAAAGACCTTTTTGGCGGTGTTGGTAGGCAGACCGTGATAAATGCTGGACATGGCATACAGAACCACCATGGACGTGCCAAAGACGGCTCCGCACAGAACACCTGCGACACTTCCGCGCAAAGCAGATAGGATCACGCAGAGCGTCAGCGCCGCTATACCGATGGCTCCTCCCACAATGTGGGACACCATATTAAAGATCTCCTCTCCCTTGGTATAGGAGGGAAGGATACGCTCCTTCAGGGGAATTCTCTTTTTCATATATTCAACCTCTCTTTATGTGGTATTCAAAACTACATTTTATGATATTATACACCGATTTGTTTCCTTTGTCAACCTTTTTTTGAAAAAAAGAGGGCATGAAAACAGAAAAAAACATCCCCTTATACAATAGGTAGGAAATCATGGTGAATATGCCCAAAATGGCAAAATCGGATTGACTTTTTGGGGTAGAAATGATATAATGGCAGGTAAGAAAAGAGAGGAGTCTCTTTCTTCGCAGAGGAGGCGTCTGCGAAACATCGTATCATTCAGTAAAGGAGTGAGGACATGAAGCGAAAACTGCGTTACATCATCCCCGCCGCGATCATATTGATCCTCGGCGTGGCGGTGATCCTCTTCTTCGTTCTTTCCAACGGAAAGGATAAAGGAAAGGAAGAAGATCAAAATCCCACCGACTCAACCGTGACCGAGCAGCCCTCGGTATCCGATGAGACGGTAGACCATGAATTTCACGAATATTTCGTGATGGAGAATGAGGGTCAGAATCTTTCGTTCTCCTCGGTCTCCCAATACGAGGGAGTGGAGGCGAGCGTGATTGACAAGGACGAGGTGCACTATCTGTTGGCACTGATGACCCGTGATTTGGATCTTTACAATCAGGTTATCGATACCGTCGATGTCTATGATCTGATCAGCGGAGAGGTCATTCTGAGCAAAAGTGTTACCTATGATCTGGATGCGGATTAT
>JAFVRI010000181.1 GCA_017504335.1 Clostridia bacterium | reverse complement strand
GACATCATGAGAAAGATGATCCCCGACTTTGCTGAGGAGCATCAGTACCGTCATCCCGGCCCGATCCACGCTCAGTACGGCAGATGGGTCAACGAGCCCGGTGACTACTCCAGCATGAACACCGACGGTCACCTCCGTTCCGTATTCTTCGGAAGAAGCGAGACCCTGACCATCAAGGACGGTGTTGTTGACGGCGGTCTGTTCGCACACATCTACTTCATCGACTGGGACCACGTTATCGCTCGTCGCCGTCAGGTAAACGTAACCGTTATGGGTACCACCGAGGACGTTGAGGACAGAAAGTTCAATGACGGAAAGGTCATCGACACCCGTCATAAGTTCACCGAAGAGGAAAAGGCTTACGACATCCACTACGATCTCCAGCTGAAGAGATAAGAGACGTCATGAAGCATTTAATGGGAATCGACATTGGTACCACGTCGGTCAAGACGGCGGTATTCAGTGCAGATCTCGAACAGAAGCTCTCCCTGACAGCGGACTATACGCTGGACTCCCACGGTGATATCGTGGAATTTGATTCCGAAGCATATTGGACCATTGTCAAGGGAGAGATTGAAAAGGTAAAAAAGGAGCTGGGTGTTGACGCATTGGCGGTTGACACCCAGTGCGAAACCCTCATTTTGACCGATGAGGACGGAATCCCTGTTCGCCCCGCTATTGTGTGGCTCGACAACCGAGCTACCCGTGAGGCGGAGCTGATCGAGGAGCATTTTGGGCACAAAAAGGTATATGAGATCACGGGTCAGCCCGAGATCACGGCGACATGGCCTGCCTGCAAGCTCCTTTGGGTCAAGCGAAACGAGCCCGAGGTCTGGGCAAAGGTGAAGAAGGTCTTTCTTTTGGAGGACTGGATCCTTTACAAGCTGACAGGCAAATTCATTTCCGAAAAAACCTTGCAATCCTCTACCATCTACTTTGACATTCACAAGGCAGAGTGGTGGGATGAGATGCTTGACTTTATCGGAGTGAGCAAAGAGATGCTTCCCACGCTGTATTCCAGCGCGGTAGAAGTAGGCGAATACGACGGAATGAAGGTGGTGACGGGTGCCATTGACCAGATCGCGGGCGCCATTGGCGCAGGCGTGGTCAAGCAAGGCATCGTCAGCGAAATGACAGGCACCACCATGGTCATTTTCATGCCCTCGGATACGGTTCCCGCATACGACGAAAAAAGCATCGTTCCCTGCCACTACAACTACGACGACAAATACTGTCTCTTGTCTTGGACGCCCACGGCGGGCATGGCACTCAAGTGGTTCCGTAATGCCCTTTGCGAGAATTTCTCCTTCCGTGAGCTGGATGAGCTGGCAGAAAGCGTACCCGCCGGAAGCGACGGTGTGACCTTCCTTCCCTATCTTTGCGGCTCGACCATGCCCAAGTATAACCCCGCTGCTCGCGGTAGCTTTACGGGGCTGACCACCGAGCACACCCGCGCCCACTTCGTCAGAAGCGTGATGGAGTCGGTGACCTGTATGCTCAAATCCAATCTGGATTATCTCGGTTTGGACGTTGCGGAGATCCGCGCTATGGGCGGCGGCGCCAACAGCCCTCTGTGGTGCCAGATGAAGGCGGATATGACAGGCAAGCGTTTGGTCACTCTGAAAAACAAGGAGACTGCTTGTCTCGGTTCTGCCATACTTGCGGGTGTCGGTACGGGTGTCTTTGCTTCCGTGGAGGAAGCGGCATCGAAGATCGAGCTTGACAAGGTTTACGAATCGAAGGGTGTTGATTACACCGAATGCTACGAACGGTATCTCGCTTACGACAAGATACTGAATATTTAACCGAAAGGAATCCATCACATGGCAAAGATTGGATTTGTTGGATTTGGGGAGGTCAATACTCCCGTTGACGTGATCATCAGAAAGTGCGCAGCCGCCGAGGCCGCACTGAAGGCAGAGGGTCTTGACCTGGTTTCGGTCTATCCCGTTGCCGACGATTACGAGGAAACTCAGGTCAACGATGCCGTCAAGGCACTCAAGAAAGAGTCCTTTGACGCTCTCGTGGTCTGCGTGGCGGGTTGGATCCCCACCCATGCCGTTGTGAAGGTAACCGAGCATTACCGCCATCTTCCCATGGTTCTGTGGGGACTTTGCGGTTGGTACGAGGGCGACCGCCTGGTAACCACCGCCGATCAGGCAGGTACCACGGGTCTGCGTGCCACCTTTGAGGGACTCGGCTACACCTTTAAGTACGTCTATGACGTGATCGGCAGAAAGACCAAGAGCGACGTAGTCGCAAACTACTGCCGCGCCGCCGTTGCCGCTAAGGCACTTCTCACCGACAAGGTGGGTATGGCGGGCTACCGCGACATGAACCTTTACGGAACCCTTTACGACGGAATGTCCTTGAAAAAGACCACCGGCGTAGAAATTGAAACCTTTGAAATGCTGGAGATCCAGCAGAGATACGACGCCCTCTCCGAGGAAGCAAAGAGAGACGTGGTCAACAACCGTATTCTCAAATGGAACTTCACAAAGCCCGCCAATGACAGCGCCATGATGATGGCGGCAGGCTATTACCTTGCGGTCAAGCAGATCGCGGACGAGCGCGGCTACAAGTCCATTTCTCTCAAGGACGTGGACGGTATGAAGAAGCTGTGCGGCTTCCCT
Source organism: Clostridia bacterium (assembly GCA_017504335.1). GTDB lineage: Bacteria > Bacillota > Clostridia > Oscillospirales > CAG-272 > HGM12713. The sequence continues at coordinate 4,472 of JAFVRI010000181.1, read as the reverse complement.
CCCGCTCCCATCTTCATGCTCCTCTCCGAGGACGGCTACACCACCGTTCCCGAGAACGATTCGCTGGGCGCGGTCACGCAGCTCATGATGAACCGCTTGACGGGTCAGCTTGCGGGCTACTTGGAATTCTACGAATTCTTTGACAACAGCGTTCTTGCGGGTGTGCCCGATTTTGTGGCAGCCGATATGATCGACGGAGATACCTATACCGTACTCCCCGCCGCCTTCGGTCAGCTCAATCAGGGTATCCTCAACATTTCCAAGGTCAAGACCGGCACGCTCACCATGAGCCGCTTGGTTTACAAGGACGGCAAGTACCTGATGCACGTGATCCCCGGCAACGGCAAGAATCCCCCCAAGTGGGAGGAATGCGGCTGGGATCAGCCCGCTCCTCAGCTCTCCGCTCTGGAAATCGAGATCCCCGACGTGGAGAATTTTGCGCAAAACGTGGCTTGCCAGCACTACATCATCACCTTCGGAGACAACCGTACTCTGATCGAGGATCTTTGCTCGATCCTCGGCATTGAGGTTCGTTATCTCTGATCAAAGGATACTCTACCATGCTTTATATGCTGGATACCGCGGATCTGGAAGCGATCCGCCACTGTAATGAATTTTACCCCCTTGCGGGTGTCACCACCAATCCCTCCATCATCTCCAAGCAAAAGACCGACTTCTGGCCTCTTGTGGAGGAGATCCGTGCCATCATCGGCCCCGATAAGATGCTTCACGTGCAGACCACCCAGAAGCAGGCGGACGGGATCGTTGCCGAAGCAAAGCTGCTCAAAGAGCGGCTGGGGGGAAACTTCTACATCAAGATCCCGATCTGTGAGGAGGGCTTGAAGGCCACCATGATGCTCAAAGAAGCGGGCATTCCCGTGACTATGACCGCCATCTTCACCCCCGCTCAGGCATTGATCGCCGCCAAGGCGGGTGCGGACTTTGTTGCTCCCTACGTCAACCGCTTGGACAACATCCTCAGCGACGGTGTATCGGTGGTAGATGACATCGTACAGCTTTTCAACGCCCACGGAATCAAGACGCGTGTTCTTGCCGCAAGCTTTAAGAACGCGGAGCAGGTACACAAGTGCGCCCTTTGCGGATGCCACAGCGTTACCATTACGGGGGACATTATGAAAACCCTGATCTCCCATCCCATGGTCGATACGGCTCTTGCCAACTTCGACAAGGATTGGAAGCGTGCTTACGGAGACAAGAAGATTCTTGATTTCTGAGCTTCGCACTAACCATGAACAAAGGGGCTGGTCTCTTTGGATCAGCCCCGAAAGGTGAAATATTATTATGAAGGAACGCTATCTTGCGGGAAAGAAAAGTTGCTTTTTCCTGTTTTTGCTCTGCTTTGTCATGTACACCATGGTCTTTATGTCGAAGAATCTTTTTTCGGCTGCCATGGCATCCATTGTAGAAGCGGGGGTCATGACCAAGGGGCAGACGGGAGCCATCAGCGCGGCGTATTGGATCGCCTACACGCCCTTTCAAGTCGTCGGCGGATTTGCCGCAGACCGATTCTCCCCTTACAAACTGATCTGCATCGGACTTGGCGGCTCTGTGATCGCCAATCTTGTGATCTGCTTTAACCAAAGCTACCCCATCATCATGGGCGCATGGATCTTCAATGCCATCACACAGTTCGGTCTTTGGCCCGCTACCTTCAAGATCCTTTCCTCTCAGATCCATCCGAACTACCGAAACAAAACCATTTTCTGGATCATCTTCGGCTCCAGCGTGGGTCTTGGACTGAGCATGCTCATGGCATCACTCGTCACCCATTGGGTCGATAATTTCCGTTTCGCTCTTGCGATCCTCACAACCACGTTGATCGTATGGAGTATCTGCTACCCTCAATTTTCCAAACGGATGGTAGAGGAAGAACCACAGACTCCCATCCCCTCCGAAAAGCACTACAAAGAACATCTGATGACGCCGAGACTGGGAAAGCTCTTCCTTGCTTCGGGCGTGATCTTCATCGTTGCCATCGGCTTCTTCCGCAATATGCTGGATAATGCCATCAAGTTACTGACGCCTACCATGCTGATGGAATCCTACGATTCCATTCCCGCATCCATTGCAAACCGTTTGAGTCTGATCCTGATTCTCTTTTCCGCTATCGGTATTTTGCTTGCGGGCTTCATTCAAAAGCGGATCACCTCCAACGAATGTCGGGCAATGACGATCCTTTTTGGGCTCACCATTCCCTTTCTGACCGTCACCTGCTTCGTCGGTACGCTTCCCTATCCGATCGTTTTGATCTGTCTGGCTTTTGCCGTCCTACTGTTGCACGGATGCGCGCCCTTTGGCGGCACCTACGCATCCAGCCGCTTTGTTCCCTACGGAAAAGCGGGTACCATCTCAGGCATCATCAACGCAGCCGCTGGGTTTGCGAACGTGTTTGCCTCCTTTGTCTTTGCAAAAATGGCGGAAACCTTCCCTTGGACCACCATCACCCTATCCTGGCTTATGGCTGCGGTCGTTGGTCTTGTCTTGGTGTTGTGTGTCACGAGAACGTGGACGCGTTTTATAAATCTACATAAAAGCAAATAAAATCTACAAAAAGGAGATTTACTTATGAACTCGATCAAGTTTGGTTGGAACGAGGTCACCCTCATTCCCGCAGGCAAGAAGGTGGATCTTGCGGGACAGTTCTACGAAAGAATCACCGATGAAGCGAGAGACCCGCTGTCGGTCACCGCTCTTGCCATTGAGTGCGGTGACGAGCAGGCGATCTTCTGCGCTTGCGATCTGGTATCCACCGGTTACTCGCTTCTGTGCGCCGTTCGTGAAAGAATTGCGGGCAAGATCGACTTCCCCCCGGAAAAACTGATGATCAGCGCCATTCATACCCATACGGGTCCCGGCTATGCCGACCGTTCGGACTGCATCGGCTCCTCCCTGTCGGTTCTTCAAAAGCTGATGCCTGACGTGGAATACGAGGAATTGGTCACCGACAACTCGGGCAACGTATTCCGTGGCAAAGAGTGCTTTGAGTTTCTCGCCGACCGTGTTGCCGAGGCAGCCATCGGCGCATGGAACAACCGCCGCGCGGGCAAGTACGCATCGGGCTTTGGCCGTGCTGCCGTAGGTATGTGCCGCCGTGTTTGCTACGATGACGGAAGCGCCCTTATGTGGGGTGATACCAATACCGCAAACTTCACCGCCTTGGAGGGCGGAAACGACAGCGGCATTGAGCTGATGTTCCTTGCCGACGAAAACGAAAAGTTGACGGGTGTGATCGCCAACCTGGCTTGCCCCGCTCAGGTTCTGGAGCATCGCAACTTCATTTCCGCAGACTTCTGGGGTGACGTAAAGAAGCGTTTGCGCAAGGAATACGGTGAGGATCTCTTCCTTCTGTCTCTCTGCTCCGCCGCAGGCGATCAGTGTCCCCGTGACATGATTCGTTGGGTCGAGCCCGAGACCCCCATCAACGACCCCAACATCATTCGTGAAAACGTGACCGAGAGAATTGCCGATCCTTCTATGTTTGATATTGCGGGCTGTGAGCGCATCGCACGCCGCATTGCCACCGAGATCATTTGGGCATACGAGGAAAAGACGCCCTATATTTCCGAGGCTCCCTTCAAGCACAGTGTCATGAAGATCGACATGCCGCTTCGCCGTGTGACCATTGCGGAAAAGAACGCATCGGTTGCCGCCATCGAAAAATTCCGCTCCGAGCTGAAGGACAACGTGATCACCTTCAAGGACAATGCGAGAATGCACATTTACGCAGGAAACATTGCCCGTTACGAGCTTCAGCAGACCGTGGATGTAACCGAGATCGAGGTGCATGTGCTTCGTCTTGGTGACATTTCCTTTGCTACCAACCCCTATGAGCTGTTCTTGGACTACGGCAACCAGATAAAGGCAAGAAGCCGTGCCAAGCAGACCATGCTGATCCAGCTCTCTTGCGGCTCCTTTGGCTATCTGCCCACCGAAAAAGCAGAAAAAGGAAGCCACTACTCCGCCTACGTTTCCAGCGGTATGCAAGGCCATGAAGGCGGCGATCTCCTCGTTCGCAAGACCGTTAGTGAGATCAACAAGCTTTTGGGTGAATAAATAAGAGGACGCGAGGACGCGGGGACGCGGGGACGCGATGGGGAGAACCTTTCTTGAAAGAAAGGTTCTCCCCAGACCCCTCTCCAAAGAACTTCCGAAAGGAAGTTCTTTTTTTGAAGGTTGTGCAAGATGCGTTCCTTCGTACAAAGCAATACTTTTTTCTAAGGAAAAAACAGGTCGGACGCCTAAAGGCACCGACCTGTTTTATTTTATGGCTGGCGCCCGATTCCCCAAGCCTCGGTAGGGACCGGCGTCCCCGACGGTCCTTGACACCAAGCGCCCCGTACCACCCCCACGGCAACATACCATCCCATCCCCCTTTGTTGTCATCCTGAACGCAAGTGAAGGATCTGGCACCCAATGAAGTTACTTTATCTTGCCAAGATCCTTCGGCAGAG
>JAFVRI010000180.1 GCA_017504335.1 Clostridia bacterium | reverse complement strand
TTCCCGCAATAATTGCCGTCATCTTTTTATTGCCGAAGGAGCCAGCCAAACAAAGCACACTGAATGCCCCAATATAATCCAAAAAGATACAAGCAACCAATGCGAACGGTGTCAATCCCCATCCGAGCAAGCCATCAATCAGAATTCCCTGTCCCAACTGAATCACGGAATAGACGAAGGAGATCGCCAATCCCTTCTTCACACCGTGCCGCAATGCAAACACGACGATGGGAAGCATCGACAGGATTGTTATAGAACCGCCCCAAGGACACTGAACGATCTTTAGGAAGCTGAGTACGGTGGCAAGTGCAACCATCACCGCTCCCTCCGCTAAAATTTTTGTGTTTTTCATAAAAACACCTCCAATAAAAATGTCAAAACCGCACGGAAATCTCCGTGCGGTTCAATCATCTTCATCAAAGGTACGGCTCGTGCCATATCAGACGAATTGCAATCTCCCTACGCCGGTATTATCCGTATCAGGTTAAAGGGTTCGGCTCTCGCCGTCTCAGCCATAATGGGCACCCCTGATTTCTATGCGATTTTGCAAGCAAATTATATCACATCCGCATTTCTCTGTCAAGTCCTTTTTGCAAATTCAATAATTTAATAATACAAATTTGCTCCGACACTCTTCATATCTACGCCCTCCGCAACCGATGTGTCCACATCAATCTGTGCCTTGTAGCGTTCCAGATATTCCTCAACCAAATGGTTTTTCAAATCTACCGTAAAGGTATTGAAAAAATCTTTGTTTTCTTCCTTGGCATACCCACTCTCTTCGTTTTCATACCGCATTACGATATAGATACCGTATCCTCCGGAAGGAATAACCGTACGGTATTCTCCCTCATTCATACCGAAAAGGGCCTCCTTCACCTCTGCGACCTCATAAGGCGAATCGGGAGACAGATAAAATCCACCGGAATAGGTTTTAGAGGATTCATTCGGTTCTTCGTCGAATCGCTCCACCAGCTCATCAAAGCCGACATAATCGCCGTCCTTAATCGTTTTCTGAATCGTCTCGATCCTTTCTTCTACCGATGCCATCTCCGTCTCGGTCAGTTCACGGATTACATATTTTCCGTTTTCATCTGTCTTTTGCACCGTATTTCCCTTTTCATCGGTTTCATAAACGAACTCATAAAGAGGAATAAAAATTTGGCGGAATCTGCGATAGTTTTCCGTATAGTAGTCGTCTTTTTCGTTTTTGCCGATCAAGGATCCGTCTTCTCCGTACAGGTCGTCCATAAGCATCTCCATTTTTTCCTCAAGCAGATATGCTTCCCGCAAAATATCCACATTCGCACCGTATTGGCTCAGCTCCTCGTTCAACTTCGATTTCGATCCCTTATCCTCAATCAATCCGTCTATTTTCGCCTCCACAGCATCCTCTGTCGCATCGGAAAGTGAAAGTCCTCTTTCTTCAAATACGTGTGCAGCAGCAAGATAGGTCTTCGCCATACTCAGGCCGTATTCGGTATGAATATCGTTATTGGTCTTTCCGGATTGATTGTCAACAATCGTATCCCAATAAAAATCATAAAGGGAGGTAGGCTCGGACATAGAAAGAACCCCCTTATACCGCGATAAAAAGAGAGAAACCGTATTGGCGGTCATTTCGGTATCTCCAAGCGTCATCATAGGCTCTCCCAATGAGGAACATCCCAAAAGACAAATCAATACCAACATCAAGGAAAGTAATGCGCATCCGATTTTTTTCATTTGATTCATATTCGATCCTTTCTTCAGATCAAAGATATTTTTTCAGAATTTCCTCGTATTGGCAAAACAACCGATAGAGAAAATTCATCACATCTTCTCCTTTTTGCTTCCGAATAACCACAGAGGGGGTTTCTGACATCAGCACACGGATTCTGCCCTTATAAAGGTCGGCAAGCTCCGCCCAGACCTCAAAATCAAAGACAGACGGGTTTACCTTGATCTCACTCAGCTCCTCAATAATACTGGTAATCTCACACCGCTTTGCGGCAGACCGAACCAACGCAACCATCAACAGTGTTTCTACCTGCTTGGGAATGTCTCCGTAACGGTCGATCAGCTCATCGATGATATCATCCTTGTCCTCCGGAGTCTCAATCATGGCGATCCTCTTATAAAGTCCCATTCTCTGTCCGGAGTACGGAACATACCGTTCGGGAATAAACGCGTCTGATCGAAGAGTAACGGTACATTCGATCTTTTGGGGAATCTTCTCTCCCTTTTCTTCCAACACCGCCTCGTTCAAAAGCTTGATATACAGCTCATATCCCACAGCATCCAAATGACCGTGCTGCTCTGAGCCGAGAAGGTTACCGGCACCTCGGATCTCCAAATCGCGAATCGCGATCTTAAAGCCCGCACCAAACTCCGCATAATCCCGAATGGCCTCCAGACGTTTGGTGGCGATTTCATTGACCGTCTTATCTCTGGGATAGGTAAAATACGCATATGCACGACGGGCAGAGCGTCCTACACGGCCTCGAATCTGATGCAGCTGAGAAAGTCCCAAGCGCTGTGCGCCTTCCACAATCAAGGTATTGGCATTGGGAATATCCACTCCGGTTTCGATGATGGTGGTGCAGACCAAAATATCGATCTCACCTGCAAGCATCTCGCCCCAGATATCTTCCAAATGATCCTTATCCATTTTTCCGTGCGCAACCGTAATCCGAGCCTCCGGAATCGCCTTTGCCAGCTTAGCGGCGCATCCGTCAATGCTCTCTACAAAGTTGTACAGGTAAAACACCTGTCCACCTCTGCGAAGCTCTCTGCGAATCGCTTCAATCAGAATCAACTCGTCATATTCCAGCACATAGGTCTGCACGGGAAGTCGGTCGCCGGGTGCTTCATCCAACACGGAAATATCACGGATTCCACCCATTGCCATATTCAATGTTCTCGGAATAGGCGTTGCTGTCAGTGTCAGAACATCGATGTTATTGGCAATCTGCTTCAGCTTTTCCTTCTGCGTTACGCCAAAGCGCTGTTCCTCATCAATAATGAGCAGCCCGAGATCCTTGAACTCAATATCCTTGGAAACCAGACGGTGCGTACCTACAATGATATCGGTCTCGCCCCGCTTGAGCTTTCTCAAGGAAATTGCCTGTTGCTTGGGCGTCCGAAAACGGGAAATCATATCTACGTTCACCGAAAAGGCACGCATTCTGCGAAGCATGGTCTGATAATGCTGCAAAGCAAGAAGGGTGGTCGGAACAAGAATCGCTACCTGCTTTCCGCCGAGAACCGCCTTATATGCCGCTCTCATAGCCACCTCGGTTTTTCCAAAGCCCACATCGCCGCACAAAAGGCGATCCATGGGAGTGGGTGCCATCATATCTTCCTTGATCTCCTCAATGGCAGCCAGCTGGCCGTCGGTTTCCTCATACTCAAATGCCGCCTCAAAATCCGCTTGCAGATCATCGTCCTCGGGAAACGCATAACCGGGGCGGCGACTTCGCTCGGCATAAAGCTTGATCAAATCCTTGGCAATATCCTTTGCCGCAGCCTTTGCTCTTGATTTGGCTCTTCCCCATTCCGCTCCTCCGAATCGGGAAAGCTTCACCAAGCCGTCATCGGAGTGTGCTCCGATATATTTAGAGACCATATCCAATTTTTCAACGGGCAAAAAGAGACGGTCACTTCCCGCATACCGAATGTTGATATAATCCCGACTGACACCGTCTACCGTCAGATTTTCAATTCCCATATACTGACCGATTCCGTGAACCTCGTGCACAACGAAGTCACCGATTTCCAAATCATTATAGGACAGAATGGTCTCGGTACCGCTTCTCTTTTTCTTTTTCCGTTTCAGCTTTCCGCTTGCAGCAAAGATGCCCTCTCGATTTTCAGGCGCGGTCGAAAGAATGACAACCTTGGGAACGGTCAGTTCATATCCTCGGATATACTCTCTCCATTTGATCAGGAGTGTTTCCTTGGGAAGCGTCTCTGCCGTATAGTCACCGGTTTCAGTTTCCACCAGTGAAGTAAATCCACGATCCCTTAACAGTCCGCAAAGATTTTTGGCAGCGGCCTCGTTTTCGGCAATTAGTACCGCACGGTAACCGTTTTTACGGTAATCCTCCAGGTCCTCGCAAAGAAGCTCCAGGTTTTCCGCATAGGACACCATATGCTTGGTACGAAAGGTAAACATTGCCGCCAGCTTCTTACCCGACATTCCCTGACCGAGAGAGTCAAAATGGAGCGCAATGCTATCCTGCAAGAACACATCAAAGGAGCTTGCCGGCTTTGCATAATCGGTATATTTCGAGGCAATTGTTCCTCCCTCCAGCAATTCCTCTACGGTTTGGTTCAAATGCCATTCGGATGCCTTGATACGGTCAAGGATCGCAGTGGTGCCCCGAAGAAGAACCGTCGTACGCCGACGGAAATAATCCAGAAGACAGGATCTTTCGGGATAGATCAGCGTAATATATTTATCAGCAAAATTGATCTCGGTTCCGCCCTCTAAGACAGCAAGCTCATTGGTCATCTCCGAACGGGCTCTGTCATCCTTACTCTTGGATCGATGAGACTCAATTGCTTTTTTCAGAGAAACCCTTGCATCCTCATCCAACAGTAACTCACGCGCGGGAGAAAATTCCACCGCATCCAAGGTTACTGTCATTCTTTGGGTAGCAGGATCAAAGATTTCCATTCGGTCAATCTCGTCCCCAAACAGTTCAATGCGGAACGGGTTCGCGCCTACAGTTTGATTGCCGTCAATGTCCGTAAATTTGGCTACAGCCGGATAAACATCCACAATTCCACCCCGAAGCGCAAACTGACCGGGGGCATCCACAAGCTCCGCACGTACATAGCCGGCACGCACCAGCATTTGAGCAAGCTCGGATGGCTCCAAGCGACTCTCACCGTAGGTAATCTTCATTTGTGCGCCGATCAGACGATCGGAAGGGATGGTATAGCTAAGTGCCGCATCAGGTGTGGTGACTACGGCGTCATATGCCCCCTCCAAAAGTCCACTCAACACCTTTAGCCTCTCATGCTCGTACTCATGGGAGGCAGTAATATTATAAAAGGTCAAATCTCTTCCTACAAAGAATTCGGTTCGCAATCCAAACTGACGCAACATGCCGCGAATACGGACACATTCCTTTTCTTCGGGAAGAATCAGCAAGAGAGGTCCTCTTTTTTCTTTTTTTAAATCCTCGATCAAGGATACAAATACAGCGTCTGCGGCTCCGTCACATAATCCAGAAATCAAAATGGGATTGACACTTCTCGCGGTTTCCGCCGCCTTCAGCTCACGCAAAAGCTGACCGTATTCCCGATCGCTGCGCACAAAATCGGTCAACAGGTTCATCCGTTCAAACTACTCCGTTTCTACAAAACACACCCAAAAAGTTACTTTCCGTTGCAAATCTGCATGGCACCGTCTATGTCTCCGCCAAGAATTTTTTCAAGCCCCATAGAAAGCGACGAAAATGTTCCCTTTACCTTCAGAAGATTCTCCTCTCCCAAGGAGGAAAGAACCCAATCTGCCATATCATAATCGGGAGAGGGCTTCGCTCCTACTCCGATTCGGATACGGGCATACTCGTCGGTTCCAAGATGCTCTTGAAGGCTTTTGAGTCCATTATGACCTCCCGCACTACCCTTGCGTCTTACACGCAAGCGTCCGGGATCCAGCATGGTATCATCAGACAGTACAATCACCTTCTCCGCCGTCAGTTTATAAAAGCGGGTCGCTTCCGATACCGCTTCTCCGGAATGATTCATATAGGTCTGAGGCTTCATCAGAAGCACACGCTTACCGCCGATCATACCGTCACCCACCAGAGCCTTAAACTTTGCGTTATTCACGCGAATTCCGTGACGCTCCGCCAAAAAATCAATTGCGAGAAATCCTGCGTTATGTCTGGTTTTTTCATACTGCAGTCCGGGATTGCCCAGGCCGACAACCAAGTATTCCACAGGTCCCTTCGATGCGGGCTCGTCCTTTGCGATTTGCTTGAATAGATCAAATATATTTGCCATGTTTATTTCACGTCCTAATGTTAAACTTTATTCCATTGTATAATTATAGTATATCCCTTTTCAAAAATCAACCGTATTTTCTCTTTTCGTTTATTTGTTCACAAAAAATTTACCATTTACTTCCGCTTTTTTTCCAAAAACAGTAGCCAACACTCTTGATTTATGATATAATAATGGGTGCCGTATTGCGGACAAGCAGTATTGGCAGTAAGATTGTCAAAAATTTATTTAATACGGAGGTATTTACCAATGGCAAAGAAGTATTGTTATCTTTTCTCCGAGGGTAACGCTGACATGCGTGAGATCCTTGGCGGTAAAGGTGCAAACCTCGCAGAGATGACCAACATCGGTCTTCCTGTTCCCCAGGGCTTCACGATTTCCACTGAGGCCTGCACGCAGTACTATGAGGATGGCCGTCAGATCAATGATGAGATCATGGCTGAAATCATGGACTACATTGTTAAGATGGAGGCTGTTACCGGCAAGAAGTTCGGTGATCTTGAGAATCCCCTTCTCGTTTCGGTTCGTTCCGGAGCTCGCGCTTCCATGCCCGGTATGATGGATACCATTCTGAACCTGGGTCTGAACGAAGAGGTTGTTGAAGTTATGGCTAAGAAGTCCGGCAATGCTCGTTGGGCTTATGACTGCTACAGAAGATTTATCCAGATGTACTCCGACGTCGTTATGGAAGTCGGCAAGAAGTACTTCGAGGAGCTCATCGATGAGATGAAGGCAAAGAAGGGCGTTGTTTACGACGTTGATCTGACTGCTGACGACCTGAAGGAGCTGGCTAACCAGTTCAAGGCTGAGTACAAGGCTAAGATCGGCGCTGACTTCCCCTCCGATCCTAAGGAACAGCTCATCGGCGCAGTTAAGGCAGTATTCCGTTCTTGGGACAACCCC
>JAFVRI010000179.1 GCA_017504335.1 Clostridia bacterium | reverse complement strand
TGGTTACCGATATAACCGCAAAGCCCTATGACTTCAATTCGGGTCTCTCTCTGATCGAAAGTCTGGGTCTGATTCTCTTTGTGACCTCGGTCGGATTCATAGCAGGTCCCAAGTTCTTCGGAAATTTCAAGAGAAACTTCAAGTCTTACGTGCTTCTCGGTTTGGTTGTCATTCTGGCAGGCGGACTTGCCGCTGTAGGTTGTATCTACATGGGTGAGCTGATCGGCTACGGCGGATCCATCGGAGATAATCAGGACGGTTTCGTGGCTATGATCGTCGGACTTCTGTCCGGTTCTCTGACCTCCACTCCCGCGTTCTCCGCGGCAAAGGCGACCGTTTCTCCCGAACTGCAGGGACTGGTTTCGGTCGGTCACGGAATTGCCTACATCTTTGGTGTGGTCGGCGTTGTACTGTTTGTACAGCTGATTCCTAAGATGACAAAGGCAAACATGGAAGAGGAGAGAGCAAAACTGATTGTTAAGTCGGAGGATGAGAAGAAGCCCTATGCGGGCAAGCTCTTCCACATTGACCACATGGGAATTGCCGCATTTTCTTTGGCAGCGATCGCTGGCGCCATCCTCGGTGGCATCAAGATTCCCCTGTCGGGCGATGGATTGAGCGGTACCTGCTTCTCGCTGACTACCACTGGCGGATGCCTGCTGGTCAGCCTGATCCTCGGACATTTCGGTCGCTTTGGCAGAGTGAATATTATGCCTGCGGCAAGCACTTTGAAGCTCTTCCGTGAACTTGGATTGGTGTTGTTCCTGGTTGGCGCGGGTATTCCCGGCGGTGCCGAGTTCGTGGCAAACTTCGATCCCATGTACTTCGTATACGGAATCATCATGACCATCGTTCCCATGATCCTGGGCTTCCTTTTCGCTAAGTACGTGCTGAAGCTGAGCCTGCTCAACAATCTGGGCTCGATCACGGGCGGTATGACCAGTACTCCTGCGCTGGGTACTCTGATCAATACGGCGGGAACCGAGGATGTGGCAGCGGCTTATGCGGCTACCTATCCCATCGCGCTCATTGCCGTGGTTCTGGTTTCCCAGTTCCTGATCATTCTGTTTTAAATCAAAAGATCCCTCTCTGCGGAGAGGGATCTTTTTGATTTTGAAACTTTCGGATTTCTATTGATTTTTCGGAGGCTTCGTGATATAATAACCTTGTATGAAATTTTTATTTGTGAGGATTGTATGGCGAATTACAGAAGAGGAAGAATCAACGATGAGATGCAGAAGGAGCTGGCAATGGTGCTACGTGAGGTGAAGGATCCCCGCGTAAAGGATGCGTTTATCAGTGTCACCGCTGTGGATGTGACTCCCGATCTCAAGTTTGCAAAAGTATATTACTCCGCAATGATGGGCGATAAAAAGGAGGTTGCAGCAGGGCTTAAGTCCTCGGCAGGCTATATCCGTCGCCAGATTGCGCAGAGACTCAATCTGCGCATGACACCCGAGCTGACCTTCATTGAGGATCATTCCATTGCCCACGGGGCGCACATTTCCAAGCTGCTCAACAGCATCGAGATCTCCGAAGAGGATCCGGAGGACGAGAATGGGGAGAATGGAGAGACGAACGTATGACCGGATTTCGCTCCTTGACTGTACAAGAGGTTTGTGAAAAGCTGTGTGAGAACAAAAAGACCCTGATCGTCTTTCACGCAAGACCCGATGCCGACGCGGTAGGCTCTGCCTTTGCATTGCGGGAGATTTTGCGGATGATGAATATTCCCGCGGTTTGCGCTTCTGCGGATGAAGTGCCCGAGCGGTTGCGATTTTTGACCGACGGTGTGCAGGGAAGTATTCTTTTAGATGAGGATATGGGTCTGGATCACGAACGAGTGATCAGCGTGGATTCGGCATCTCCCGGACAGCTTGGCTCGCTCTTTGACCGTTTGCGCAAACGGATCGACATGATGATCGATCACCACGGAAACGGTACGGTGTATGCCGATTATTATATTGACCCCGAGGCATCCGCCACGGGAGAGATCCTTTATGAGATCGCGCTGTATTTGTTGGAAACGGGAAAAATCCCTCATCTTCCGCCCCGTGTGATCAACGGATGCTATGCGGCGATCTGCTCGGACACGGGTTGCTTCCGCTATGCTAACACGACCCCCCGCACCCTTCGGACGGCGGCAGAGCTTTTGGAGCAGGGAGCAGAGCAGACCGATATCAACCGCCGCCTGTTTGAGTCTAAGACCGAAAAGCAGGTGCGTGCGGAGGGAGAGGCGGCAAAGCGGTTGCGTCTATATGAGGGTGGCAGAGTTGCTTCGGTGACCTTCCCCTATACTTCGAAATTCAATCTGTCCTTAGCGGACGAAAATTTGGAAACCATCATTGACATTCCTCGCTCCATTGGAGGTGTGGAGGTGGCATTCTCGGTGCGTCAGCCCGAGGACGAGGGCTTCTTCCGTGTATCCATGCGATCCAATTCGCAGGTGGACGTAGCAGCGATCTGCGCTCGCTTCGGCGGCGGTGGACACGTTCGTGCGGCGGGGTGCAGCTTAGAAGCCAAGGATGTCTATGAAGCCGAGGAAAAGCTCCTTGCGGCAATCAAAGAGGTACTTTTATAAAAAAACACCGTACAGATTTCTGTACGGTGTTTTTGTCATATGTGAATAAGTCCCATTTCTATGACCAGATTCTCCGCATAGTGGCTGAATCCTTCGGCGTTGGGATGAAGCCATTCGTCGGCATAAAATTCGGTTCGGTGGGGAACCAGCTTCATGCCGTCGATGTGAATAAAGCCGAGAGACTCCGCTTCTTTGGCGATCACCGCTCTGGCTTCTTCAAATTCACCCATGGGCATGGTGGTGCTTCTTGCCCGCCAAATGGGAGAGACGGCATACAGATTTTTGTGGGAATATTCCTCGGCAATCAAGGAAAGGAAGCTGCGTGCATGTTCTCTCAGCTCGTCGTAGGTCGTGTATTTGTTGAAATCGTTGGTTCCGAACGCAACGATCACGTAATCGGGATCAAAAGGGATTCGGTCAAAAAGAGACGCATGGAATCTTCCACCGCCCACACCGTGGATGACGCTCTCCGCATTCAGCATCTTGGTGACTCTCCAGGCATAGGAGTGGGAATCAAGTCCCGAATCATATCCTTGGGTGATGGAGTCGCCGATAAAGAGTAGCTTTACGTCATAGTCGGGGCGGCGAAGATAGGCACCGTCCGAGAGACACAGACCGTCCAAAACACCTACCGCATGGGAGGGGAAAATGACGGTCACCCGACATTCTCCGTTCTCGCGGTAGGGCGTCAGGTCATAGGTTGCGGTCTTTCCTTCGTTCCAAAGGGTCTGCATGGGAAGGGGAGATACGAACAGTCCGTTGATATGAAGCTCAAAGCGATTGCCGCCAAAGGCGGAAAGCTCTAAATACTCGGAATTGGTATAAAAATCAAGACGGATACCCGTGGTAGTTTCGGCTCGCTGACCAAGCACGTCATTCAATGCGTACCATGCCGCTACCTGCTTTTCGGTACATTTCGAAAAGCGAATGCCGTCGTCGGATTCCCAGATCCGAACCGCTCCCACGGTGATTGCCTTGATCTGCTCAAACGTTAGTTTCATGATTGTTTCCTTTCTTTTTCGTAAAACCGATCTCATTGTAAAGGGTAAAGCCGAGGATCATGACACCGCCTACGATCTGCAGGGGTGTAATGGCCTCCTGAAGGACAAATACCGAAATGAGAATCGCCACAAGGGGATCCAGATAGCTCAAAATCGCAATGTTCTGTCCCGTCATTTCTTTAATGGAAGAAAAATACATACAGTAGGTCAGTCCCGTATGGACAAAACCGATGACAAGAAGGCAGATCCAGCCCTTTGTATTCATGCTTCCAAGTCCGTTTCCGCCCTCGATCAGTACGTAGGGAACAAGGATCAAAACCGCAGCTATGAATTGAATGAAGGTGCGGGGGATTCCCTCTACGCCTTCTATTTTTTTATTGATGAGAATGACGGTGGCGTACAGAACAGCAGCGCCTAAACCAAAAAGAATACCAATGAGGTGATTGTTTGATCCCGAAAGATCCCCCACTCCAATGACAAGAACCAATCCCAAGGTGGACATCAGAAAGCAGAAGAGCTGCTTTTTTGTCATCCGTTCCCGAAAGAGCAAAGGGCAAAGAACGGTGACCAGCACAGGCGCAAAATAATAGGAAAGGGTTGCCACCGATACGGTGGTATAGTTGTATGCCTCAAAAAGAAGGATCCAGTTGATTCCCATTGCCATACCCGAAAGAAGAAGCAGGGGCAGGGCTTTTTGGATGGAACGAAGGGGGAGCCTTTGACGGGTGACGAGCAGAAAGCCGCCAATGAGTACAATGGCAAGGACCGCTCGCCATAGGGCACGTTCTGCCGAGGTCAGTGGAATGTTGCGAACAAAGGGCGCAAGCGTTCCGAAAATGGCCATGGAAAGAGCAAGTAGGAGCTTTGCTCGGGTCTGTGTTTTCATAATCTATCCTCACAAAAAAGTTCCTCTCCATTGTATCATTTGAAGAGAAACTTGTCAACCCTTTTTATAAAATGAGCAAAATGAAAGAAAAATAAATAAAAAGTTTAATTCTGATCGACTTTTTTGCGAAAGGTTGAAGTTTCGCTCTGCTCATGGTACAATCAATAAAAAGAAAAGGGGGATCAGAAAATGGATGTGATCGATCAAAAAATTTTGAAACTGTTGGCGCACAATGCGGATATACCTACCGTTGAGATCAGCATGGCGGTGAACTTATCGATTCCCGCAGTAAACAAGCGGATCCTCAAGCTGAAGGAGAGCGGTGTGATCCGCTCCAATACGATCCTGACCGACCAAAAAAAGGTGGGAAAACCCATTATCGCCTATATTCTCCTGACCTTGCAATACGGAAGTGCTGTGGAAAGCTTGATGGCTTGTATTGAAAAGGATCCCGATATTTTGGAGTGCTATGCCGTGACGGGGGATTACGATTATATCATCAAGATCTGCGCTTCCGACATGGAGCATCTGGAAGACAAGCTGCTGTTGTTGAAGGGACAGAAGGGCGTCATGAAGAGCCACACCATGCTTTCCCTGATGGAGCACAAATTTTCTCCTACTGCTTTGCCGGATGTGGACGGACAGAAAGGATAAAGACCATGTACGAGCTGATGATCAAAAATGCCAGAATTTATGACGGAAGCGGCACACCTTCCTTTGTGGGAACGGTTGCTGTGGAAGGGGGAACGATCGCCTACGTGGGAAAGGATGACGAGGCGCTGACGGCCCGTCGGGTGGTGGATGCCGACGGACTTTGTCTGTCACCGGGATTCATTGATTCCCATAGCCATAGCGATCAATCCATCTTGGAGGATCCCACCCGTCTTCACGTGCTTCGCATGGGAGTTACCACCGAAGTTGCAGGTCAGTGCGGGTTTTCCCGTTCACCCTACGGGAAAGACATGAAAGAGGGCGTGCACGCTACGCTTTTGCCCTTGGAGAGACCTGTGTTTGAGTCTATGGGAGATTTCGTCCGTACTTTGGACGGAATGAAGCTGGGAACCAACCAACTCTATTTTACAGGTCACGGGGTGTTGCGCGGAAACGTGATGGATTGCGACGCAAGACTTCCCGAACGGAAAGAGCTTGCCCGTATGCAGGATCTTCTTGTCCGTGAGATCGAAGATGGAAGCGCGGGATATTCCACGGGACTTTCCTACGTTCCCGGAATTTACAGCAACAGCGAGGAGCTGATCGCCCTTGCTAAGACGGCATCGGAAAAGGGCGGAATGTACGTGACCCATTCCCGGTCCGAATCTATGGGACTCTTTGATAGTGTGGCGGAGTGTATCCGCATTGCAAGAGAGGCGGAGATCGCCGTCAATATTTCTCACTTCAAATGTGTGGGCCGTGTGTTCTGGGAGCGGTGCACAAAGGCACTTTCCATGATCGACGAGGCCATTGCCGAGGGACTTCGTGTGACCTTGGATGCCTATCCTTATACGGCCGCATCTACCACGACCCTCAGTGCCATTCCTGCCGCATTTCAGGATCAGGGAATAGAAGCGTTTGCCAAGAGTCTGGATGACCCGAACGTGGTAGAGGCGATCCGTCGGGAGATCTTTGAGGTCAACGATCCTTCTTGGGATAACAGTATTTATTATGTCGGACTTGAAAATTTCCTTGTGGTACGGGCGAATGAGACCCCTTGGATGATTGGAAAGACTTATGCGGATATTGGCAAGGAGCTGGGAGTTTCTCCCTATGAGGGGATGATCTGGATGCTTCGTAAGAATCACGGAAATGTATGGGAGTGCCGATTCTCCATGTGCGAGGAAAATGTGGAGCAGATTCTTGTACACTCAACCTGTGCGGTGGGCTCGGACGGAATCTTCGTTGTGGGCGACAAGTCGGCTCATCCCAGAGCATTCGGAACCTTCCCAAGATACCTCGGACACTATATTCGAGACCGTAAGATCCTTTCAAGAGAAGAGGGAATCCGCAGGATCACATCCATGCCCGCCGAACGGTACGGATTGACTTCGAAGGGAAGAATTACCAAGGGGTACGATGCTGATTTTGTTCTCTTTGACTTTGATACGATTCGGGACGGAGGAACCTATATTGATCCTTTCCTTCCCAATGAGGGAATCAAGAGTGTGTGGATGATGGGAGAAAAGGTGTTGGAGGACAACGAGCCCACGGGCAATTACTGCGGACGATACCAAAAAAGGAGAAGGGTATGAATCAAGCCGATTATGCAAAGATACACAGAACCTATGCCGAGATCGATTTGGATGCCATTCGTGAAAACGGACGGATCGCAAAGGCTGCGTTTCCCCGGCAGAACATTCTGTTTGTCATGAAGGCGGATGCTTATGGCCACGGCATCGAGGGGATTCTTCCCGCTGCCGAAACCTTTGCCGATGAATATGCGGTGGCAACCGTGGAGGAGGGCTTGGCGGTTCGAAAGGGAAGTGAAAAACCGATTCTTCTGTTCGGCCCCGTTCCCGAAGGAAAAATGGCATTGGCGGCACAGAACGGCTTGAGCTTTACCGTGGGAAGTGCCGAATATGCTGAAAGACTTTCGGATCAGTTACGCAGAAATGGCCTTTCTGCCGATTGTCAGCTCAAGATCGACACGGGTCTGAACCGAAGTGGGGTTCGCTTTTGGGGCGAGAACGAGGGGCTCTCGGAGCTTCGTGCGATCTATTCTCATGAAAATCTCCGCTTTCGGGGAACCTATACCCATTTTGCCTGCGGAGAAGGAGCGGACGGATGGGAAAGGAAGTTTACCACGTTGCAGTTTGAGCGATTTTCCAAGGCCTTGCAGATGATGGAACGAGAGGGATTTCCCATCGGGGTTCGCCATTGTACCTCCACGGGAGGCTCTCTGGTACGGACGGAATACCGCATGGATATGGTACGGCTTGGAATGCTTCCCCTAGGAATGTCCTATTCCAATGAAAGCGTTTGCTCACTTGGACTTTCCTCGGTGATGACGTGGAAAAGCTTTGTGGCGCAGATCAAGCATCTGGAGGCGGGGGATGCGGTCAGCTACGGGTGTACCTTCCGCGCGGAGAAACCCATGCGGATCGGACTTGTGACCTGCGGCTATGCCGACGGCTACCGCCGCGCCTATTCGGGGAAAGCAGAAGCCTTGGTGCAGGGAAGAAGAGTTCGTGTGCTTGGTCGGATCGCCATGGATTATATGATGATCGACCTGAGTGACATTCCCTCTGCCCAATTGGGAGAGGCAGTTACGCTTTTGGGAAAGGACGGAGACGAATGGATCTCCGCACAGGAGATCTCGGAATGGGGAGAAAGCGTCAGCGGTGAGGTAACCGCTGCGATCTCCCATAGAGTTCCCCGCATATACGAAAACAAATGAAAAGAGAAGAAATATGACAAACAGACACGCATTGAGTACAGCGGCGATCCACGCCATGCCATCCGGTGTTCGCAGAATGTTCGAGCTGGCAAAAAATTATGACGATTCCATCAACCTGACTCTTGGTGAGCCCGGCTTTATCACACCTGCCCATATGATTGAGGCGGCGGTTGCCTCTTTGAGGGAGGGTAAAACGAAATATACGCCCAATGCGGGAATCAAGCATTTGCGGGATGCCATTGCCTACAAGCTTTGGAAGGAAAACGGCATCAAATGCGAACCCGATAAGAACCTGATCGTGACGGCGGGAGCCACACAGGCGTTGATGTTGGCAATGGTGACCTTGGTAGATCCCGGCGACGAAGTCATTCTTCAGGGCCCCAACTGGCCCGATTACCGAGGACAGATCGATATGGTCAATGCCAAGGCGGTCTATGCCCGCGTTAGCGAAGAAAACGGATTTAAGATGACTGCAGACCTGATCGAGCCGCTCATCACCGAAAAGACCAAGCTGATCATCATCAACTCTCCTTCCAATCCCACGGGAGGGGTTCTGGATGAAGAGGACCTTCTGGCGATCGCCAAGCTGGTCAAGAAGTACGGTATTTACGTCATTTCGGACGAGCCCTATGAAAAGCTGGTGTATGACGGATTTGTGCAGAAGAGCCTTGCCGCACTGGATGAGAGTATTTCGGACTACGTTCTGACCATCAACAGTTTGTCCAAAACCTATGCCATGACCGGATTTCGTGTGGGGTATATTTGCGGTCCCGAGCACGTGGTGACCAACCTGATCAAACTTCATGAGAATATGATAGCCAGCGTACCCGAGCCCATGCAGATGGCAGCGGCGGAAGCACTTTATCACGGTGAGAAGGACGTGGAGGAGATGGTTACCTATTATGACCGCAACCGCCGCCTGATCGTGGACGGACTGAATCGCATCAACGGATTTTCCTGCCATAACCCGAAGGGAGCCTTTTATGTGTTTCCCAATATCACGGGCTTTGGCAAAAGCTCGGTGGAGGCGGCAGAGTACATTTTGGAGAGGACCCACGTGGTCACCGCTCCCGGAAGTGCCTTTGGCGACGGAGGCGAGGGATACATCCGCATTTGTTATGCTTCGAAATACGAGCAGATCCAAGAAGCCCTTGCGCGAATGGAGCGGGCATTTGGACTCAAGGAATAAAAAATCAGTGCAGCCAAGGGCTGCACTGATTTTTTTATTATCCGCGTTTCCATGCGCGGGGATTGAACAGGATCAGGATCGGGAAGATCTCCAAGCGTCCTGCCAGCATATCAAAGATTAACACAAGTTTGGAAAGAGGGGAGAACGATGAAAAATTACAAGTGGGTCCTACCGTCTCAAAGCCGGGACCGATATTGTTAAAGCAGGAAACTACTGCCGAAAATCCGGTGGCAATGGAGAAGCCGTCTATGGATACGATCAAAAAGCTTGCAAAAATCAAAATCATATAGACAAAGAAATACGCGCTGGTATTGGCAATGATTTTTTCATCAATCGGCTTTGTATTAACGCGAATCACCTTCACTTTATTAGGGTGAAGAATTTGAGAAATGTTGCGGATCAAGGATTTGAACAGAAGCAAAAGTCGCGCCATTTTCAGACCGCCGCCGGTACTTCCCGCGCACGCGCCGAAGAACATCAGGAGAAATAGGATGGATTTGGAAAAGGTTGGCCAAAGGTCGAAATCGGTGGTGGCGAAGCCGGTAGTGGTGGTGATGCTGGCAACCTGAAAAAAGGCATGTCGAAAGGAGTCGGAAAAATTGCCGTAGATGCGAAAGACGTTCCAGGTAATCAGAACGACCGAGGCGGTAACGATACCAAAATAAAGACGAAGCTCTTCATCCTTAAAAACAGAACGAAATTGACGGAGCAGAAGCAGGTAGAAGCAACTGAAGTTGATACCGAAGAGAAGCATGAATACAGCGGTGACATAATGGATGTAGGGCGAAAAGCTTGCGAGACTGTCATTGTATACACCAAAACCGCCGGTACCCGCTGTTCCAAACATGGTACATACCGCATCAAAGAGCGGCATTTTTCCAATGAGTAGAAAGACGAGATTCAAAAGCGATAGAGAAAGATAACTAAGATAAAGGACTGCGGCGGTTTGTCGCATTTTTGGAACCAGCTTGCCCACGTCGGGGCCGGGGCTTTCCGCACGCAATAGATGCATGGTGAAGCCCTGATTTTGTCCGCTGACGGGGATAAGAGCAAGCAAAAATACCAAAACACCCATGCCGCCTACCCAGTGGGTGAATGAACGCCAATATAGGATTCCTTTTGGAATGACATTCAAATTGGCAATCACCGACGAACCCGTAGTAGTGAACCCTGAAGTAATTTCAAACAGAGCATCAATGTAGTTGGGTAACGCTCCCGAAAAAAACAACGGAAGCGCTCCCAGAGCACTCATGAGGATCCAGCTGGAGCCAACGCAAATGAGTCCTTCTCTGGCATAGAAATCCCGTTTCGCTTTTCGGGAGAAGAGCCAAAGGAGACCCGCAATCGCCAAAATGATTCCCATGCTCAGCAGAAAAGACTGATAGGATGAGGTTTCACCCAAAAAGATACTGATTAGGAGAGCGGGGAGCATGAACACGGCTTCAATGGCAAGGATCATGGCATTGAAGCGTCCCATCATTTTATAATTCATGGCGGCCTCCGTTACGAGAAAATATCGTTGAGTTGCAGAATGACGTCGTCTCCGCTTTCAACGACAACCAAGCGGTCTCCCACGTTAAAGCAAGAATTACCGTTGGGGATCTCGATCTTCCCATGATGGGTGATGCAGGCAAGGAGGACATTTTCCTTGAGCTTGATCTCCTTTAATGGCTTTCCTACGTGAAGGGTGTGTTCATCCACTTCAAATTCCAACGCCTCCACTTGTCCGTCCGCGATGGCATGCACCGTTAAAGCGGCGCCGGTTTGATTTTGCAGGGCGCGGACGTAACGGAGAATGTTGTTGCAGCAGAGCTTGCGAGGGCAGATCACGCTTCCGATGGGAAGCTTGTCAATGATGCGCGCATCATCCACGCGTTCCAGCTTTGTGATGATCTGTGGAATGCCGCAGCTGTTACCGTACATAGAAATGATCACGTTCAGCTCGTCCATGCCGGTTAAGGTCAGAAGGCAGTCTGCGGAGGAAAGTCCTTCGCTTTCCATCAGGCGACGGTTGCTGGCATCACCTTGAAGGACGTTGACCTTCGGGAGCTTGGCAGCAAGCTTTTCACATTGCGTAGGATCCTTTTCGATCAGCGTTACACGAATATGCTCGTCCTGCAAGGCTTCTGCCAAATAATAGCTGACGGTTCCGCCGCCCGCCAAAATGATGCGGCGATTTTTATGGGTTACAATGCCCAGATTTTTCAAAAGAAGTGCCAAGGTATTGGTAGGGGCGGTTACAAAGACCCGATCCCCCTCCTTCAAGATAAAATTACCTCGGGGGATGATGGCAGCTCCGTCCCGAAGCACGGCGCATACCAGAACCTTGCACTTGACGATGGAGTCCAAAGAGAAAAGGGAAACGTCCTTCAGCTTGCTTTCCTCGTTCACACGAAGCTCTACGATCTCCACTCGCCCCTTGACAAAGGCATCGCGCTTCAAAAAACCGGGATATTTGATGAGTCGTTCGATTTCGGTAGCTGCCTGCTTTTCGGGATTGAAGGTCATGGAAACACCGAAAATATCTCTCATGGAATAGGTTTGCTCGGCATATTCCGGATTGCGGATTCTGGCGATGGTATGCAGCTTGGGATTGATTCCGTGCGCCGTGGCGCAACAGAGCAGGTTCAATTCATCGCTTCCCGTGACGGCAATCAACAGATCGGCGTGAGCGACTCCCGCTTGACGCAACGTATCCACCGCGCCGCAGTTTCCCTGCATGACCATAATGTCAAATCGCTCGACAATGGAAGCGGTCTTTTTCGAGTCTATATCAATGACGGTCAGGTCATATCCTTCGTTTGCCAAATATTCAACGAGGGTCTTTCCGACCTTTCCGCAGCCTGCAATTAAAATCTTCATACGTTTCCTCCTCGGGAGTGTTCGAACATACTTATTATAGCACGAACCTTATGATCTGTCAATTCTTTTGGTATTTTTTGAGGACAGTGGCGAAAAATGGCGAAGGTGTTCGCTGGGGGCGTGTCCCGTTGCCTGATGAAAAACGTGATTGAAGCTGCGGATGCTTTGAAATCCGCTTTCCGAGGCGATCTCGGTAATGGAATATTCGGTTTCCTCCAGCAGATGAAGCGCATGCTCGATTCTGTATTCATTGACCAGCTTGGAAAAATTGATACGGTAGTCTTGGTTGAGAATACGGGATAGATAATGGTATTCATATCCAAAGGCGTCGGCAACCTGGGAGAGGGTTAGATTTTGACGGTAGTTGGCAGCAATATAATCCAGCACACGACAAATGAGATCCTCGCTTTTTTCCTGACGTTCTACCAGAGGAACCTTCTTTTGAAATTGATCGCAGACCGCATAAAGACAAGCTTTCTTCATCATCAAAGAGCCCTCTCCGTCAATGAGATGCGTCTTGACCATAGTGTGGATCTCTTCGTCACAGGAAAAGACGGGAGTGATTCCTTGCAACCGTTCCACGGAATGAGAGAAAAGAGGAACGTACCAACTTGAAAAAACGGCGATCCAATAAGAGACCGAACCGTTCGGATAAAACGAATGGATTTGATTGGAAAGGATGAGGGCATACTGTCCCCCCGTCATGTTAAAATTATTGCCACCGACAGTGAGTGTCAGATTCCCTTCTTGTACATAGATCAATTCCAGATTTTTATGAAAATGGGGAGCCCAACGGGTATTGAAATACTGAAAAGCGTTATAGGTTTGGTATCCTTTGGAGTTATGTTCCTGATGAACCAGCATAATGAGCCTCCGGAAAAAGATAAAATCTTGCTATAATTATACAACATATTTCTTTTCAATGCAAGAGGGTTTTGCTATAATTAAAAAAAGAAAGGGAGGTGAGACCGTGGAAAAAGGAAGGATTTTTTCTATTGAAGAATTTTCGACTTTTGACGGGCCGGGCATCCGAATGACCGTATTTTTAAAGGGATGTCCGCTTCGGTGTGCTTGGTGTCATAATCCCGAAGGACAGCAATACGAAAGAGAAATGATGAAAAGCCCCAATGGCTGTCTGTCCTGTGGTGCCTGCCTGAAAAAAGGAGAGCAGATCACGGGAGCCCCTTGCTTGGTTCCCGAAAGTGCCTCGGTCTGTCCCCGTAATCTGGTGCGAATCTCGGGTGAGGATCTGACCGATGAAGAGCTGGTCGCAAAGATCGAAAAAAATCTTGCCGTGTTAAATATGAGCGGTGGCGGTGTCACCTTCTCGGGCGGAGAGCCCCTTTGTCAGGCAAAGTTTGTCCGTTCTGCCATGGAAATGCTTCGGGGAAAAACCAATCGAGGCTTGCAGACCTGCGGTTATGCCGAAAGTGAGGTATTCACTTCGGTGCTTTCGGAGTGTGACTACGTTCTCTACGATTTAAAGCTAATGGATGAGGAAGAACATCGCAAATGGACGGGGGTATCCAACCAAAAGATTCTTGCAAATTACAGAACGCTCGCAAAAAGCGGGATCCCTTTTGTAACAAGAATTCCCTTGATTCCGTCGGTGAACGACACGGAGGAGAATCTGCGGTCAACAGCGGAATTTATGAAGGAAAACGGCGTGACCTACGCAGAACTCTTGCCCTACAATAAAATGGCGGGCGG
>JAFVRI010000178.1 GCA_017504335.1 Clostridia bacterium | reverse complement strand
GCACCTGGTACGTCTACGAATGGATCAATCCGACCCCTGAAAAGAAGATCGTATCCGTTAAGGCCTACGAAGCAGAAAACGGCTCCGCCGCTCTTGCGGTAAAGAGCATTACCCTTTACTGATTGAACAAAAAAGAACGACAGATCATCTGTCGTTCTTTTTGTATTCCGAAAACCACGCGATAGTCGCGTGGTTCAGTGACGGTTAACCGGTGAGGAAGACAAAAAAACTCCTGATATGGTAAGATAGAGTTGTGACCTGCCAGTTACAACAAAAACCATATCAGGAGGACATTAAAATGCAAGAGCAAAATAACGCCACACATAGTTTAGCACATACGAAATGGAATTGCAAATATCACATAGTGTTTGCACCGGAATATCGGAGAAAAGTCTTTTTTGGAGAGAAACGAGCAGAGATAAGGGAGATACTACGGACATTATGTGAGTGGAAAGGAGTAGAAATCATAGAGGGAGAAGTATGCCCAGACCATAGCCTGCGCGCTTATTTTGCTATTCAATTCTGTTTGAAATCAATGGATTAAAACCAGATAGGTGCAGTTCGGGGTAAGATCAAGCTTCACAGCGCTGCCATCACTGACAAAGGAGTCGATCGGCTTGAGCTTGCCCTCCTCCTTCAGCGCTTTCAGTTGCTTTTCATTGGGCTCGTTCTCTATGTTCATCCTTTGGAATAAGCGATAGGGGTTCGTGTGGGTCTTGTCAATGCAGTAGACCGTAACGGTTTTCCCCTTGAGATCCTCTGCGTAAGAGATCTCCTCCGTGATAGAGGGAAGATTCTCCTCAAAGTACCGGGAGCAGTAGGTCAGGAGGGTAGAATAGCAGCCGCTCTCGTTTTTTGTGGAGACGGCAAATACGTTTTCGTTGTCAGTGCGACTTTCGACCAAAAGCTCCTCCATTTTCGAGGTCATCAAATGGGCATTGTAGATGGGCTTTGCAATAAAGTTTAAGGTGAAGAAATTGCGGAAGCCTGAAAAATCCGTCACCATTTCGTGCTGTCCCGAAAGACAGATCATCAGCCTTGAAATGTTGATGCCGGATTCAATAAGCTGATAGATCATTTTTACAAAGAAAGCGGAGAATACCTCGTGCTCACGGAACCAAAGGGAAGGGCACTCCTCTACGTTGTAAAAGCCTTGGGCAGAGGCACCCCATTCGTCGATGATCAATTCGGTATCCTCAAAGCCGTGCTTGCGAATCATCTCCATATAGGGATCGATGCGGTATTCAAACAGATTCTCTGTTGCGATGCGCCTGGAGCCGTCGTTAAGATTCTTGACGCTTGCGCCATAGGCGTGAAGGGCAATGTAGTTCATCTCTACGCCCGTTTCTTTTATGTGGAGAAGGAAACGATCTAAAAAACCAACGTGATGAGCCAACGCGGGGCCACCGACACGTATTCCCTTGGATGCACGCCGAACACCGCGTACGAAGGCGTCGTAAAGCGTGCAGTATTCGTCGCATTTCGGTACGAAATCGTTTCGGCCAAGATCTCTCATCCAAAAACCGCCGTCGGGCTCGTTGTGGCAATGACAATGCCATTTGGAAACGGTATCTTCCCCGTATCGCTCCACCAGATGCTTGGTATATTCGTAGCAGACCTCCTCCCAGACCGCATAGTCCTTGGGAGGGGCGGAGTTCCACATTTTCCCTTTATAACGGGTACTGTTTTTTGCGGCGGTCATGGTTAAATTCGTGGACTTTGCTATACAGTCCGGCATTCCCGCATAGGCAATGAGAAGGTCGTACCCCTTTTCCAAAAGATAGTCGAGCCGCAAATCGCTCAAGCGAAAGTCATAGCAGATTTCCCCGTCCTCACCGAGATACACGATGTCCTCAAACATGGAATAAATCCGAATTGTTTTGATTGCCCCGTCCCGCGCCATGCGGTCAAGGATGCGCTTTCCCCACGGATCTTCAATGGCGTCGGTGGGATGGAAGAGCGCATGATTCCAAAACTTCGGTTGTTTTTTGATTACGCGGTTATCTACTTGGATCATTAGCTTCGATCTCCTTTTTCTTTTTCTTTCTCTCAGTATAGCACGGGAGTGCGAGGCTTATCAATGACTTATGTGATCAATATTTGCACATTTCAACCATGAATTGTTGACGTCAGGCGATCCTTGATGTAAAATGCAGATGAGGTGATTTTATGGCATATTTGCATTTGGGAGAGCCGTCTCTTCGGGTCGGCGAGATTTGGGTTTCCGAAATTTCGCGTCCGAGTGGACACAAGCATACCTTTCGCAAGGGGAGAGCAAAGCACGGATTTATCTATACGGTCAGCGGTCAGATGCGCGACGTATTTGTATCCCCGCGTGCAGACGAGATCACTTCGAAAACGGGGGAGCTGCTCTTTATCCCGATGGGTACCGTCTATACCGGGCTTTATCAAGAGGAGAACACGCAGATCAGAATTGTACAATTCGACCTTCTGAGCGGTGCACTTCCGCCGTATTTGTCCAAACCGCGGAAGATTGTGCTTCCCAATGCATCCGAATTGATAGAAAGCTTCTTTGAACCAAGAAAACGAGCAGTGAATCAGTCGTTCTATCTCCTTTCCCGTCTGTATGAGCTGCTTTGGCGTATTGATGAGAATGAGGCTAGGATCCCTGCAAGGTTTAAGAGGCTGAGTCCTGCGCTTTTTGAGCTCCATCGGGATTGGAATCTGAGCCTTCCGATTTCGCATTACGCAGAGCTTTGTGATTTGAGTCAGGTGCATTTCAGACGGCTATTTAAGGAGTATACCGGCCATTCTCCCGTTGATTATCGAAACGAGCTCCGTCTCGAGGCGGCCAAAAGCCGCTTACAAAGCGGCG
>JAFVRI010000004.1 GCA_017504335.1 Clostridia bacterium | reverse complement strand
TCCGGTCCGCAAAAGAAAAAGCGCCGAAATAAAAAGAATCAAACGATCCGATTTACGGAGGATTATATGGAACAAATCTATACCATACCCGTCAACGAGGCATTCGAGGCATCCAGTGCCGATCCTGCCTGCGGTTGTCCCTTTTGCTCCCTTTATAACAAGCTGGAAAACGATGAGCTTGAGCTGATCCTCGGAGCCTCCATGATGGAACCCGATGTTCGGATCAAGACAAACGAACGCGGCTTTTGCCGTACCCATTACGATATGATGTTCGGCAGAAAAAACCGTCTTGGCATGGCGCTGACATTGGAAAGCCATCTGGGAGAGCTTGCTGAAGAGATTCGGGACGGAGGATTCCTTTCCTCTCCCGGTCAAAAGCCCATCAAACGGATCGGTGCTTTAGAGCAATCCTGCTATGTCTGCGAGCGAATCGATTTCAATTTCTCACACATGATCGAAACGGCAGTGCTTCTTTGGGAGCAGGATGAAAGCTTTGAAGTCAAGCTACGCGCTCAGCCCTATTTCTGTCTCCCCCATTACCGTGCCCTTTTGGTTGCCGCTCAGCATCGGTTGTCCAAAAAGGAGTTCCCTCGTTTTGAGGGAATCTGCGCGGAGATTGTCAATCGCTATATGGAGAAGCTCTCCAAGGATGTGAGCTGGTTCTGCAAAAAATTCGATTACCGCTATGATGAGGAGCCTTGGTATGATTCCAAGGATGCGGTAGAACGAGCTATTCGTTTTCTCCGCTCCGACCTCCACCGCCCACCGGAGAAAAAGAAATAAAAGGAGTTATTTATGATTGACCTTTTGGATTTGCAAAAGCATTTTATTCTGACCCACTTAAAGGAGGGAGACATTGCCGTGGATTTCACCATGGGCAACGGTCACGATACCGAGTTTCTCTCCAAAACCGTAGGAGAAAACGGACATGTCTATGCATTCGATGTGCAACAGCAGGCGCTGAATTCCACCTCTGCTCACCTGAAGGAGGTCGGCTGTCCTGAAAATTACACCCTGATTCTTGATTCCCATCACCATGTCAAGAATTATGTCAAGACCCCCATCAAGGCGGGAATGTTTAATCTTGGCTATCTTCCGGGAAGTGATAAGTCGGTTACCACCATGCGTGAAACCACCCTGCCTGCCATTGAAGCCGCAATCGATCTGATGGATCGGGACGCGATCATTCTCGTGGCAGTCTATCCGGGTCATGCCGAGGGAGAGGCAGAGGGTAAGCTGGTCTGCGAGTATCTTTCCTCTCTTTCCCGTTACAAGGTCTGTGCCACCCGCATCAATATTCTGAATTCTCCCACCTCTCCTTTTTTCATCATCATTGAGAACAAGCCTTGATTCTATTCCGAAAGGGTCCTACATACAATGAAACGAAACAAAACAAGTGTAAAGAATTCACGTGATCCCCTTTCTGCCGAAGAGCTGACGGTTTTGGAAGCAGGTATGGAGCATATGCAGGATGACCGAAGTAAGCTTCCGCCTCATGACCGTTCGGAGCATGCGCATATTTGGCGCTTTTTGCGCAACCACAAGCTCCTGTGCGCCGTCAGTATTCTTCTCGCGCTATTGCTGTTAGCGGGACTTGTGGTGGGAGTGATCCTTTTGATTCACCATCTGACCGCGCCTACCGATACTCAGCTGCAGGAGGGAGACCCCATCACGGTAACCTTTTTTGATCGTGATCCCATGGAATTTGATTACGATTCCCTGGTCAAGGACGGTGTTTTTTATATCGATATGATGACGGTCGCCGACTGTCTGAATCTGAAGATCAGCGGGACCGAGCATCGGCTCTGCTTTGAGGGATCGGACGAAAGCAGGATTCTTTTTGAGCATGAAAAGACCTATGCCACGATCAATGGATTTGCCGTCACCATCTCGGTACCCCGCATTGATAACAAGGAAACATCTCCCGCGCCCGCTCTGGTTTCTGCGGGAAGCTGTCTGGTTCCCGTCTCCTTTATGTCAGAAGCGGTTGAAAGCGGCTTTTCCTTTAAGCTCAACAGCGAAACAAACACCTTGCGGATTCGCCGTGTTCTGACGATGGTTGACAACAATAAGGAAAATGCCATCCCATCCCCCGTTCTCTTTACATCCGACCCCTTTGAGGAATATATCTTCCCCGAGGAGATCGATCCCACGCCTCGCAATCCCGTTTATTCCATTGACATCTCGTCCTACGAAAAATATATTCTCGCGGAGGAGCTGTTACTGGTAAATAAAAACAACCCCTTGAAGTCCTCCCATGAGCCAAACGATCTGAGTAAGCTGACCTGTCCTACCGCCAAGGGAAAGGAATACTATCTGAAAAAGAATGCCGCACGGGCACTTTCCGCCATGATGGCAGCCATGAAGGCAGACGGTGTGACCGATGTCTACGTCACCAGTGCCTACCGTTCCTACGCAAGACAGGAGGATCTGTATGACAGCTACGTTCAGATGCACAAAAATGAAGGTATGAGTCAGGCACAAGCCGAAAAGATGGCATCCACCTATTCCGCACGAGCGGGAGAAAGCGAGCACCAGTCGGGACTTTGCATTGATTTCACCACCAATAGCATGAATGGAGCCTTAGAAACCGACTTCGAGGATACCGACGCATTCCTTTGGCTCTCCGAGCATGCCTGGGAATATGGCTTTATTCTCCGTTATCCGGAATCGGAGAAAAAGGTTGCTATTACCGGCTACGATTATGAGCCTTGGCACTATCGCTTTGTAGGACGTGCTGCCGCCGAAGAAATCGATCGCCGTCGACTGACATTAGAGGAATATCTTGGAAAGGCTTGAGCGGTATAATGAACCGCTCCTCCTTTTCTAATGATATATATTTTAAAAGAAAGGAGGTACAACCAATGAATCCCTGTAAAATTGATCATCTTTACGATCTCTCGCATACACTGGCAAGTGATTTGCTCTCCCGTTTTGATTTTCCGTGGGAAGTCTTGCCCCATATCAAATCCTTTGTGCTTGAGTTGGGAGCTACGCTCTCTCCCAAGGAATACGATCATCCGACGGAAGATGTATGGATCGCCAAGGACGCGAGGATCGCCCCATCGGCAACGGTCATGGGACCTGCCATCATCGGAAAAGGAACCGAGCTGCGCACGGGTGCGTTTATCCGCGGATCGGTTCTGATCGGTGAAGGCTGTGTGGTGGGCAATTCATGCGAGCTGAAAAATGCCATTCTCTTCGACAAGGTACAGACTCCCCACTTTAATTACATCGGCGATTCTATTCTTGGCTATGCGTCCCACACCGGTGCGGGTGCCGTCACGTCCAATGTAAAGAGCGACAAGAGCCCTGTTACCATTGCTACACCATGCGGTCGCATCGAGACAGGACTAAAAAAATGCGGTGCCTTTCTCGGCGATTTCGTAGAAATCGGCTGCAATTCGGTGTTGAATCCGGGAACGGTGATCGGACGGAGTAGCAATGTCTATCCCCTGTCATCGGTTCGTGGCTTCATCCCGGAAAAAACGATCTTTAAGGACAAAGATCACATTGTACCCAAACACTAAAGAAAGGAAACACACACTATGGGAAGACTTTTCGGAACAGACGGGGTTCGTGGAATTGCCAATACCGAGCTGACCTGCGAGCGTGCCATGGAAATCGGCAGAGCTGCCGCCACGGTACTTGCGGAGGGATGTCGGCACCGCCCCACCTTCGTCATCGGAAGTGATACACGTGCATCCTCGGATATGCTCTCTGCGGCTCTGATCGCGGGACTTTGCTCGGTGGGTGCCGATGTCATCAAGCTGGGGGTAGTTCCCACCCCTGCGGTTGCCTATCTTGTAGGCAAATACAAAGCAGATGCGGGTGTTATGATCTCCGCCTCTCACAACCCTGCCGAGTTCAACGGCATTAAAATTTTCAGTGGCAACGGCTTAAAGCTCCCCGATATGCTGGAGGAGCGCATTGAAGAGCTTGTACTGGATAAGCTTCGCCCCATGGCAACGCCCATCGGAGGAGAAATCGGAAAGCTGACCTATGCGGAAAAAGCCACCTCCGACTACATCCGTCACATCAAAAGCACCGCACATACCTGTCTGGATGGATTGCACATCGCCATTGACTGTGCAAATGGCTCAGCATCCGCTACCGCCCCCACTCTTTTTCGGGAGCTTGGCGCGGATGTTCATGTGCTGCACAGCGCCCCCGACGGTGTCAACATCAACAAGGATTGCGGCTCTACTCACATGGAATCACTTTCGGAATATGTGGTCAAAAACGGACTTGACTGCGGCATTGCCTTTGACGGAGACGCGGACCGCTGTCTCTGCGTGGATGAGCAGGGCGAGCTGATCGACGGTGACCGCATCATGGCAATCTGCTCCTTGGATCTGAAAAAGAGAGGAAAGCTGAATCGAAATACCGTGGTGGGAACCATCATGACCAATTTCGGATTCGGAAAGTTCTGTGAGGAGAACGATCTCCGATTCATCGCCACTAAGGTCGGTGACCGCTATGTCTTGGAGGAAATGCTCCTTGAGGACTATTCCTTCGGCGGTGAGCAATCGGGACACATCATCTTCCGTGATTTTGCTACCACCGGCGACGGACAGCTCACGGCAACACAGCTTCTGACTCTGATGAAGGCAGAGGGAAAAAAGCTCTCCGAGCTGGCAAGGATCATGACCCGTTATCCTCAAATCATGATCAACCTGACCATTTCCGCGGAGGGAAAAATTGCGTTTTATTCCGATCCCGAGGTCAATCGTGTCATGGAGGAAGCTAAGGAAGAGCTTGGAAAATCGGGAAGAATTGTCGTTCGTCCTTCGGGAACCGAGCCGATGATCCGCGTCATGGCAGAGGGAATCGACGAGGATCAGATCGAAACGATCGCCAAACGAATTGCCGACGTCATTACCGATCGTTTGGGCAATCTTTGATCCCAACACAAATCAAGCAAGCGCCAGACCGTCTTGAAAAGACGGTTGACGAGGTATGGAGCAATCGAAATTTTCGGCGGGCACTCCATCGGCAGAGAAAACTGTCGCAGACAACGTACAAATATACGGGTAACCGTAAAACAAAAGCGTTGTCAAACAAGGTTCATTGAAAAGGAAATATTGATTTTATGTGTGGAATTATCGGATACACAGGAATGCGTGATTGCGTTCCGATTCTATTGGAGGGTCTGAAAACACTGGAATACCGAGGATATGACTCGGCGGGTATCACCTATGCAAAGGACGGTGTTCTTCACTCGGTCAAAGCCAAGGGTCGTCTTTCGATCCTTGCGGAACGGTTGACCGAACCCTCTGTCGAGGGAGCCACCTCGGGCATCGGACACACCCGATGGGCAACCCACGGTGCCCCCTCCGACAAAAACTCTCACCCCCACAGTACCGAAACCCTTTCTCTGGTTCACAATGGGATCATTGAGAACTATGCACAGATCGGGGATCGGCTTTCTCGGGAAGGCTATGTCTTTCTCTCGGATACGGATACCGAGCGTGCGGCGGCCCTCTTAGACTTCTATTACAAGGAAGTGAAGGATCCCAAAAAGGCAATCTTCCGTCTTTGCCGCGACCTGCGCGGCTCTTACGCTTTCGGCATTCTGTTTCGTTCCGAACCAAACACCATTTATGCCATTCGTCGTGACAGCCCTCTGATCGTGGCGAATACAGAGGACGGATGCTTGATCTCCTCGGACATCCCTGCCATTCTTCCCTACACCCGTCATTATTATCGACTGAGCGAGGGCGTTTTGGCGGTGCTTTCAGGCAAGGAGATCTACTTCTTTAACGAAGAGGGTGAATCCGTATCTCAGACCGAAGAAGTAGTCAGCTGGAATGTGGAGGAAGCGAAAAAAGGGGGATACCATCATTTTATGCTCAAAGAGATCCATGAAGAGCCCGAAGCGCTTCGAAAGACCGTAGAGCCGAGAATCCGTGACGGCTTTGTGGATTTCTCCCACGAGCTTCCCGACGATACCTTTCTCGGATCGGTCAAGCGACTACACATTGTTGCTTGCGGTACCGCCATGCATGCGGGGCTTGTGGGGAAATCG
The DNA here is from genome assembly GCA_017504335.1 of Clostridia bacterium. Classification (GTDB taxonomy): domain Bacteria; phylum Bacillota; class Clostridia; order Oscillospirales; family CAG-272; genus HGM12713. The sequence continues at coordinate 10,009 of JAFVRI010000004.1, read as the reverse complement.
CTGATCGAACGCTATGCACGTCTCCCTGTCAACGTGGAAATCGCCAGCGAATTCCGCTACCGTGATCCCATTTTAGAGAAGGATGATCTGGTTGTCCTGATCTCGCAATCCGGCGAGACCGCTGATACCTTGGCGGCATTGCGACACGCAAAGTCAAAGGGGATTCGTACCCTTGCCATCGTCAATGTCATCGGTTCTTCGGTTGCCAGAGAGGCGGACGACGTACTTTACACCCGTGCAGGTCCCGAAATTGCCGTGGCAAGCACCAAGGCGTACAGTGTGCAATGTTCCCTTCTGTATTTGCTGGCTCTTCGTCTGGCAAAGCTGAGAAACACCATGACCGACGGACAAATTGCCGAGCTTTCCGACCTGCTTCTTCACAATGTTCCCGAGCTGATTGAAAGAACGCTAGAACAATCCGAAATCGTTCGCCGTGTAGCGTCAACCATTAAAGATGCGGAGCATATTTTCTACATTGGACGGGATATAGACAGCAGTTTATGCACCGAGGCTTCCTTAAAGCTCAAGGAAATTTCTTATATTCACAGCGAAGCCTATGCATCGGGTGAATTGAAACACGGTACCATTTCCCTGGTAACCGACGATGTTCCCGTGGTTGCTTTGGCAACCGTATCGAAGGTCTGCGAGAAAACAGTCAGTGGCATCCGTGAGGTCAAAGCACGAGGTGCTTACGTGGTCACCGTGACGACCGAGGCACTTGCCAAGCAGTATGAAATTCCCTCGGACGAATGGTTGATCCTCCCCAATGCCGATGAGCGGATCCTTCCTTTCTCGGCAACCACCGTCATGCAGCTTCTCGCCTATCACGTTTCTGCCCTGAAGGGGTTGGACGTGGATAAGCCGAGAAACCTCGCAAAATCGGTAACCGTTGAATAAAGATACGGTAATCTTTTTGCGAAAAAGCCGTCGGCTGTCTCATGACAGCCGACGGCTTCCTTTTTATAAAAATCAAGTGCCTGCGGAACTCCGCAGGCACTTTTATTTTTCTTACTGAATAGCAGGAAGGATAGAATCGATCCAAGTCTTCTTGGCATCATCTACGTTCTGATAGCCATCCGCGCGGATCGCCTCGGCGATCTCGATTACAGATCTGGACTGATCCTCTGCGGATTTGCTTCCGTAGATGGTGTAAACCGCACCGTCCTTCATTGTAACGGAAATGTATCCGACTGCCGTATACTCGGTATCGTATGCTTCTGCGCCAATGTTGAAGGATGCCTCCATCTTATGATACTTAACCTGCTCCGCATCCACAAATTCAGCAGCTCCAAGGAACCAATCCGCAGTCTTGGCACCGATCTTTACGATCTTGCCGTCCTCTGCCGCATTCTCCAGCTTCAGAGCAAATCCATCGGAGAGATCCGCGGTCTTTGCTACAAGCGTTCCAACCTCGATGTTGGTGATTACACCCTCGTTCATATAGCCAACCAACGCCTCGAAGTCTGTCTGCTTCACGGTAGTGGTCCAACGGATCGAAGCATTCGTTCCGTCAAAGTCCAGAGCCGCACCGTTTGCGGTAAAGAGGTTTGCACCCGCACGCTTCACCACGGTATCCTTCAGGATCACCTCGCTGAAGTCCTCGGTACGAAGCTCTCCGTTTACGATCGCAAACAGGGTCTTCATGCCATCGGTATCATCATAAATCCCATAATGTACCTTGGTTGCCAAATACTTGGTCTCGGTCTTGAAATCGTCTACCTTATACTGGAATGCTCTCTTCTGAATGTCATAGACCTCACCGGGAGTCGCGTCTACGCGGGTCTCTACGTTATCGAAATCAATGCAAAGTCCCTCGGGAGAGGTGTTGTTCAAGCCGTATGCAAACTGTGCGGTCGTCAGCGTGTAAGGACCGCCCGTCTTGGGGTTCAGAAGATCGGAATAGTTGTTTCTGAAGCAATAGCTACCGAACTTCGGATAGGCAGAGGTACCCTCTTCATTCTTGGTTGTCTGACAAGAGACCGTGATGTTCTCATAAGGGTCAAATCCGCCGTCGATGAGCATATATACGTAGCTCACAATATTTTCGTAGGTGTTGGGAATCTCTGCAATGGTATGATCTCCACTCTGCAGCTCAGGGCTATAGCCGGGTTGATATACCGAACGCTTGCCAAGACCTACCATGTATCTGCCGCCGTTCTCCAGCGTTCTGTTCTGATCGTTGTAGCACTTGAATACCTTTGTGCTCTCACCGATCTGAACTGCCTCACGGAAGTCCTCTACGGTGTAATCCCATGCTTCCATGTTTTCGAAAGGTGTGTCATAGGTACCGTTATACATTGCGTCAGCGGTATTCCAGATCATTGCCACCTCGCCGGGCTCCAGCCAGCCGTCATCATAACCGGGATTCTCCAGCGTCAGGCTATATGCGGAAATTCCCTTCTTATCGGGCTTGGACTTGTAGGTGTGAGAGCCAGGATACATGAGACTGATGTATGCGGGGCTCAGCGACGTTACTTTCTGCTTGGGGCCCTTATAGGAGTTGACGATGGTCTGATTGATCAAACAATACTCATAGATATTAACCTTCTCGGTAGAGTTGTTGTATACCTCAATGTACTCGAAGGTATCCTTATCGTTTACCGTAGCGGCAACCTCGGTAATAAGCAGCTCGGGAATCTCTTCGGGGTCAAGGGTTACCTTTATGTTATCCAAACGCGCGTGGCATCCGGCAGTGATGGAAAGCTTCAGAACATGACCGATGATATGCTCAGGTCCTGCAGCGTTGCCATAGAGATCCTTGGTTGCCAGGAACATCTCTGCCTGATCGGCGGTCAGGAACCAGGTAAGGCTTCCGTTGGTGTAGAGCTCAACACCGTCGGTCTTATCCAAAACCACGGTAACGTGATCCAAGGAATTGTAAATGTTGTAGTGAGTTTGGTTCTGATCTTGATACTTATAGCTACCGATACAGTCCGAATAACCAACGTTCTGAGGACGGATCTGTATCAAGGAGCCATTGCTCAAGCCGTAGAGCGTCTTGTTGTCTGTCCGCTTTCCATTGGCAAAGGTAAACTTGTTAAAGCCCTTCTGGGTTTGTTCCCACTGAACATAGAAATCACTGCGACGACCGTACATAGTAAAGTTGATGGGCTGGTCTCCACCGTCGTACTCACCGAGAATATCCTCGTTGAGGTACATCAGATCGTATTCGATCACGACACGGTCCTTGGCGCGCTCCATCTCGGGAATGAAAATCTGGGGCTTAACCGCACCAGCACCGTAAGGATTGAGAATCTCCAACATACCGTCCACGATGCTGTAGGTGGTAGGAACTACGATGGGCTTTTCATCTTCATCTACTTCTGTGGGATCCTTACCAACGGAAGTCTGAAGGTTGGTCCATCCGATCTTTGCTGCCAGATCCTGGTAGGTCTCTGTTTCGGGATCGAAGGTCACGTCGTCAAAGTTCTGCTCGTATACGACGTTTCCGTTGGGAACCATAGCCTAGCCGCCGGTTACGATGGAGATATTGTCAAAATTGGCAATACGACCGAGCTGTACGCGAAGGTATGCGCCTCTGCCGAGAAAATCGGAAACATGATACTCATCATAAACTGCCGAAACCTCGGTGGAATTGATTCGGCCACCCTTAGCATACACATCGACCTGATTGTTCTTTACGTCAATTACATTCTTGAGAGTAATCTTGGTGGTTGTAGCATAGTAACCGCCATCATAAGGAATCGACTCGGGGCGTACCTGCTCATAAATGGCACCGCTGGCCGCGAAGCCCTTGGAGTCATGGCGATCTTCATCGATCACTCCGTTTGCATATGCCATGTGGTGATATCCCTCGTAGGTAAGCTTGGGAATGACCGCTTCGGTCACACCGGTAGCCGGATCATAGGAGCCCGTATAAACAGCGGCAAAGAAGAGAAATCCTTTAGAACTTCCCACATCGTCTACATGGCTGACCATGGTCAAGTCATACTGAACGGTATGGCTGTCCTGAAGACGACCGTTCTCCGCCATTTTGAACACATAGTCGGTAGCAGATGCCTTGGTATCTACAGAAAGAACACCGTCCGTTACCGTAATGATCTCCGCCGTTTCGTCTCCGCGAAGAAGCTCCCAACCGAGGAGATCCTCGATTTGCGCGGCGGTATAGGTTCCGTCCTTCAAATTGTCAAAATTTTCGGCATAGACCGTCTGCACCTGAGGCTCTGCATCCACCGCAAACACATTCAAGGGCAGGCAGGTTAAGGTAGAGACCACCATGATCAATGCCAAGATAAGAGATAACAGCTTTTTCATGCGGATTCCCTTTTCTTGCTGCTGCAAGAATCCTTTCGTATAATATTTTCGCAAAATTATGTTTCGTCTCACAAGCCAAAGATACCTTCGGCACGATAGTTATACACATTAAATTATATCATATTCCACTTCAATTTTCAATACTTTTTTTATTTTTTTATTCGTTGTTTAGCCGAAAATCGGTTTGTATTTTTGTGATTTTTACCAAAGAAAAAAAGAAATCGATCGGGCTTACAAACGGTCCGATCGATTTCCTTTTCAGAGGTAAGGATTCATTTACGCGTCACTCCGCATCCTCATCCTCATGCTTTTGCTCCAGTTGAGCCTTGAGCATCATATCCTTCACCTTCATCAGACGCGTGGTATTTCCACGCTCGTTTTCATCCAGCTTCATCTTGATGCTCTTGATCGCCCCCAGATACCGAGGCATCATAATATACTCCAAGGCGTTTACACGGCGACGGGTCCGTTCGATCTCCTCTGCCAGAAGCTGTGCCTTTTTTTCCAGCTCTGCCATGCGGAGAAGATCCTCAAGAATTCCGTTCAGCTCTCTGAGCGATTCATCCAGCTCTCCCGAGGTAAAGGAAAAGCCGTAGTTAAAGCTTTCGGATGCGGCATTTCCTGCCACGCTCATGCGGAATTCGGGAACGGTCACACTCATCATGTTTCTCGTTTCCACCTCAATGCTGAGTTCCTTTTTGGGGCAGATCAACGCCTCCATCAGCATTCCGGGATGTCCCGAGGCGCTGGCTACGCTAAACCCCCGATAATACGCGGAGAGTGCCGCTTCCACACGGGTTCGCAGGCTCTTATCCTCACGAACCACATCGAGAAATTGACGCATCAGCTCATCCCGCTTATCCTTGAGAAGCTTGTGCCCCCGACGTGCCGTGGCATATCTTCCCTGAAGCTTTTTCAGCTCCATGCGAGTCGGATTGACTCTGATCTCTGCCATGGTTCTTCCCCCTTATTTGACGGGCCAGTATTTGTCCACCAGCTCGGGCTTGATTCGCTTCATCTCACTCTTCGGAAGGATCGACAGAAGCTCCCATCCGAGATCCAAGGTTTCTTCAATGGAACGGTTCTCGTAGAAGCCCTGATTGATATACTTTTCTTCAAAGGCATCAGCGAACTTGGCGTACAAACGATCCATCGGCGTCAGCGCCGCTTCTCCCAATACCACCATCAATTCCTTGGCTTCCTTTCCCCTCGCATAGGAGGAGAACAGCTGGTTCATGGTTCCCGCATGATCCTCTCTCGTCTTGCCTGCTCCGATACCCTTGTCCTTTAGACGGGACAGAGACGGAAGCACGTCCACGGGAGGCAAATATCCCTTACGGTATATTTCACGGGACAAAATGATCTGACCCTCGGTGATATATCCCGTCAGGTCGGGAATGGGATGGGTCTTATCGTCCTCAGGCATGGTCAGAATCGGGATCATGGTAATCGATCCCTCCGAGCCCATTTTTCTTCCCGCTCTCTCGTACATAGTAGCCAGGTCGGTATAAAGGTAGCCGGGATATCCGCGGCGACCGGGCACTTCCTTACGGGCAGCGGATACTTCACGGAGCGCCTCCGCGTAGTTGGTAATATCAGTCATGATAACCAACACGTGCATGTCGCACTCAAATGCAAGATACTCTGCCGCCGTCAATGCCATACGGGGCGTGGAAATACGCTCGATGGCAGGGTCGGATGCCAGATTGATAAAGAGCACGGTACGGTCGATGGCTCCCGTTTTCTTAAAGTCGGAAATGAAGAAGTCCGCTTCCTCAAAGGTAATACCTACCGCGGCAAAGACCACCGCAAACTTGGAATCCGATCCGCGTACCTTTGCCTGTCTTGCGATCTGAGCCGCAAGATTGGCATGGGGCAGGCCCGATCCCGAAAAGATAGGCAGCTTCTGTCCTCTGACCAAGGTATTCAAGCCGTCGATGGTAGATACACCCGTCTGAATAAACTCAGAGGGATAGTATCTCGCGGCAGGATTGATGGGAGTACCGTTGATATCGGCATGCTTTTCGGGCAGAATTGCGGGGCCGCCGTCAATCGGCTCTCCCATTCCGCTGAATACACGCCCCAGCATATTTTGAGAAACGGGCAGCTCTACTCCATGACCAAGGAATCTGACCTTACTTGCTGCAAGATTCAAGCCCGTGCTGGACTCAAACAGCTGTACCAGCACGTTTCTTCCGTTGACCTCCAGCACACGGCAACGACGCACGTCACCGTTCGGCAGCTCGATCTCACCCAGCTCGTCGTACTTAACCCCTTCAACCTGCTTGACCAGCATCAAGGGACCCGCAACCTCTTCGATTGTTCTGTATTCTCGTATCATTCGTTTTTCCCTCGTTTCCTATGTCTTAGGATTTTGCCGTCAAGGCATCCAGCTGATCGGAAATCTCCCGATCGATCTCGGCAAATACGCGAGCATATTCCGCCTCAGGCACAGACTTGGCACGTCCGATCCGTTCACGAACCGACAAGGCAGCGATCTTTTCGATGTCCGCTCCCGCCTCCACAGCGCGGCGCGCTTTGTCCTCAAAGGAGAAAATCAAGGAGATCAAAGCATCCTGCTTGCCAAGACTCGTATAGCTATCATCCTCTTCAAAAGCGTTCTGCTGTAAAAAGTCCTCACGAATCGACTGAGCAACCTCCAGCATCAAGCGATCATCTGCCGAAAGAGCATCCATACCAACCAGCTTGACGATTTCCTGCAAATCGCTTTCCACCTGCAAAATTTTCAAAAGACGGGCGGTCTTATCATTCCACGATTTGGAAACCTTCTCACCGAACCAGCTTGCCAGACGGTCGCGGTAGAGCGAATAGGAGTTCAGCCAGTTGATGGCAGGAAAATGACGTCGGTATGCCAAGGAGGCATCCAATCCCCAGAACACCTTTACAATACGAAGGGTCGCCTGAGTAACAGGCTCGGAAATATCTCCACCCTGAGGAGACACCGCACCAATGGCGGACAGAGCGCCCTCGCGGCCGTCCGAGCCGAGACAAACCACCTTACCCGCTCTCTCGTAAAACTGAGCCAAGCGGCTGGTCAGGTAGGCGGGATAGCCCTCTTCACCGGGCATTTCCTCCAGACGTCCTGACATTTCTCGAAGCGCCTCTGCCCAACGGGAGGTGGAGTCCGCAATAACAGCCACCGAATATCCCATGTCGCGGTAATATTCGGCAATGGTAATACCCGTATATACCGAAGCCTCGCGTGCGGCAACGGGCATATCCGAGGTATTGGCGATCAGCACGGTACGCATCATCAGAGATTTGCCCGTACGGGGATCGATCAGCTCGGGGAATTCACGAAGAACATCGGTCATCTCATTGCCGCGCTCACCGCATCCGATATAGACCACCAGATCCACGTCACTCCATTTTGCCAGCTGATGCTGAACCACGGTTTTACCCGAGCCGAAGGGTCCGGGTACGCATGCCGTTCCTCCCTTTGCGATGGGAAAAAGGGCATCAATTACGCGCTGTCCCGAGATCATAGGCTCTACGGGAGGCAGCTTTTGCGTATAGGGTCTGGATTTACGGACAGGCCATTTCTGCATCAAGGTAATTTCCTCGATGGAGCCGTCCTCCAGCTTCAGCTTACCCACGCGCTCATTCACACGGAAATCGCCCTCGTGGATTTCAATGATCCTTCCCTGCTTGCCGGGAGCGACCATAATTTTATGAGTCAGAACCTCGGATTCCTCTACGGTACCGAGAATATCGCCGCCCTTGACTTCTTGGTTAAATGCCACCGTAGGAACAAAATGCCAACGGCGGGAACGGTCCAGAGCAGGCTCATCGATGCCCTTGATAATATTGGCACCGTATTTTTCACGAAGGGTCTCCAAGGGACGCTGAATACCGTCATAAATGGAGGTGATCAATCCGGGACCAAGTTCTACCGACAGAGGCTCACCCGTCGATACCACGCGGTCACCGCGTCCGATGCCGGCGGTTTCCTCATAGACCTGAATGGAGGCGCGGTCTCCGTGCATCTCGATGATCTCACCGATGAGCTTTTTCTCACCCACGCGGACCACGTCGAACATGTTCGCCTCTCTCATTCCCTCGGCAATCACCAGAGGTCCCGAAACCTTCAGAATTTTTCCTTCAACCATTACTTTCTCAATCCTCCTTGAATAGGATGTCTGCGCCTACGGCGCGTTCCACCGCATGCTTGATGCTTGCAAGACCGTATCCCGTGCCTCCTCGGCTTCCAGGAATCAGGCTTATGGCGGGAAGAGGTCTGTCCTTATAACGGTCCAATGCCTCCGCCATCCTTTGCGCGTAATCCTCGCAAAGGTAGATCACAGCATATTCTCCGCTTTCCACCAGCTCATGAAGAAGCGCCTCGGCGGTCTTTACGTCCTCTGCCTCGTGAACCGTAAAACCAAGCGCCATGAAGCCAAGCACGCTGTCACGGTCGCCGATTATACCGATCTTATACATAGCTCTTCCTCAGTCTTTCCCGAATCACATCCGCAGAGAGACCTGCGTCCTTCCCTGCCAGAATGATCCGAATATTCATAACTTCATACTCCAACGCCATGGCATAGCCGATCATGAGCTCCGCGCCAAAGGGCATAAACTTTGCCTTTTTCGCCGTTTCCATCCGCGCGTCATCCGCCAGCTTTTCCATTTCATGGAGAGGCGCGCCCGCCTCCAGCAAGGGACAGAGGAAGGAGTAGGAGGTATAGGCAAGTCTCTCGGAAAGTGTAGCTTCCGATCCCTCACGCAGGACCTCGGTCAGCAGATCCCTGTCAAGGGTACCGCCCTCTAAAAAGACCTCCGAAAGGAACGCTTCTCCGGATGCGCGAAGCTTCATGCGAAGCAACCGAACGGTAGAAATCAGATTCAGAAGATCGATCCGCTCCCGCACCATTTCTACGGCAAGAAAGATGCCACTCTCCTCGGCAGACGCCAGCATATCGGCAAAGCATGCCCGATCCAGAAGAAGATCCACTCTTTGCGGATTTCCCGACTCGGAAAATTCCCGTTCCGCCTCGGGGATTGCCTTTGCCATATGAGGCGGAAAGATCTCATAGCGCTTATCCTCAAACGCAGTCTCAATCGCGGAAAGCGAAAGCATTCCCATTCCGTCGAACAGCATACCGTCGGTAGAGCATCCGCGGGCAAAACACTTGATCAGTGCCTTAATATTGTTACAGTCATAGGGATAGCGCAGAAACGCAACGGCTCCGCCGCCCCCCATGGCATCGATCTCCGCATAGCCTTGACGAAGAGGCGCGACGAGCACTGACTCGCGGTTCTTCTCGCCTTCACTCTCAAAGCCGTATTCCGAAAGTCCGACCAGCACCTCACGGGCGCTTGCCGCTTCTGCAGCACGAAACAGACGGTCCTCATCGGCAATCCCTGCCTCCAGTGCCCGAATCCGTGCCGAAGCATACATATAATCGGTTTCTCTGTACTTTACAGCCATATGTCAACCTCTCTTCTCGGGGAAGAGACGCGCTACGACCTTTCCCTCCCAATCGGTACGGAGAGACGCGAAGAGCGCTTTGACCGAGCAATTGATTTCAATGCTTCCGAAGCGAAGAATGAGACCGCCGTCAATGGCTACGCACTCCTCTGCCAAAGCAGGGATCTCGGAGATTCCCTCTTTTTTGAAGGTCTTCTCCACACGGTCCATCAAAGCCTTGCCCAATCGGTCACGGTCCCGTTCGTTCAGGAGAATGGCACAGCCCGTATATTCGAGTGCATC